>NZ_JBSFWU010000121.1:0-20369 GCF_053594995.1 Streptomyces sp. NPDC002536 | reverse complement strand
CGCGCAGTTCCCCGCGCCCCTGACGGGGCGCCTGGTCGCGCCCACGCGGCGGAGCCGCAAATGTCACCGCCCCGCGCCCCTAGCGGGGCTCGGCCGCCGCGCTCCTGCGGTGCCAGGCGCGCGGCGCGCGCCAGTGGTAGTGCATGGCCAGCAGTCGCAGGACGAAGGCCGTGACGACCGGCACCGCGGCAGTGGGACCGTTGAGCGCGTCGTAGCGGATCATCAGGGCGGCGATGGTCGAACCGACCATCGCCGGCACCGCGTACAGGTCGCGGTCCCAGCGCAGCAGCGACGGCACCTCGTGGGCGAGGATGTCGCGCAGCACGCCGCCGCCCACGGCCGTGGCCAGGCCGAGGGTGGCGGCGAAGGTCAGGCCGAGCCCCCGGTCGTACGCCTTGACCGTGCCGGCGACGCAGAACAGCCCCAGCCCGGCCGCGTCGAAGACGCCCACCGCCTTGGTGATCCGCTCGACCTCCGGGTGCAGGAAGAAGACGATCAGCGTGGCGACCAGCGGCGTGAGGAAGTAGCCGAGGTCGGTGAAGGCCGCGGGCGGCACGGCGCCGATGATCAGATCCCGGAACAGCCCGCCGCCCAGCGCCGTGACCTCCGCCAGTACCGCCATGCCGAAGACGTCGAAGTTCTTGCGGACGGCGAGCAGCGCGCCGGAGATCGCGAAGACGAAGATCCCGGCCAGGTCGAGCGAGTGCTGGACGGTGGGACTGAACAGATCGGTGAGCACGCGACATTCTTACTCGTCGCGTACATGATTTCGGCCACGACTACTGCAGCGCAGGCTTTCCGGGGCTCGACAGCCACGTGGCGAACAGGTCACCGAGGTGCTTGCCGGAGATCTTTTCCGCCAGCGCGACGAACTGGGCGGTGTTCGCGTTGCCGTACCGGTGCTGCGCGGTCCAGGTGGGCAGCAGCTTGAAGAACGCCTTGTCGCCGATCCGCTCGCGGAGCATCTGCAGAGTCATCGCGCCGCGCTCGTAGACCGAGTCGGAGAACATGGTGTCGCGCTGCGGGTCGGCCACATTGATCTTCCAGAAGGCGTCGTCCGGCTTGTAGCCGTCGTACGCCTTCTGGAAGGAGTCGTGCGCGCTGCGGGTGCCCTTGTGCTCGTCCCACAGCCACTGGGCGTAGGTGGCGAAGCCCTCGTTGAGCCAGATGTCCTTCCAGCGCTCGACGGAGACCGAGTCGCCGAACCACTGGTGGGCGAGCTCGTGGACGATGGTGGTCTCGCTGCGCACCGCCGAGTAGACCGGCTTCGACTGGACCTCCAGGGAGAAGTGGGCGTCCGGCATGTCGTCGACGATCGCGCCGGTCTCCTCGAAGGGGTACGGGCCGAAGATCTTGGACCAGTAGTCGGTGGCTGCCGCGGTGATGCCCCAGAAGTCGGTCTTGCCGGTCTGCAGGCCCTTGTTCACGGCGACGTACTCCGGGATGCCGCCGGGGGTCTTCCCCGTCCGCACGTCGAAGTTGCCGATGGTGGCGGTGGCCAGGTAGGTCGCCATGGGGCGGCTCTCGCGCCAGTGGGTGACGGTGGTCTCGCCGCGGTCGCGGGTGGAGATCAGCCTGCCGTTGGAGACGGCGGTGAGTCCCTTGGGGGCCCGGACCGTGATGTCGAAGGTCGCCTTCTCCGACGGGTGGTCGCTGGACGGGAACCAGGTGGAGGCCGCGTTGGGCTCGCAGGCCACGAAGACGCCGTCCTTGGTCTTCATCCAGCCGTACTTGGACCCGAAGATGATCGGGCCGCCGAGCGCCTGCGGAATGCCGCCGTAGGTGACGGTCACCGTGAAGGCGCGGCCCTTGGCGAGGGCGTGCCGCGGGGTGATGACGAGCTCGTCGCCGTCGTGGCGGAAGACGGCGGGCCGGCCGTTCACCTCGACCTTGGAAACGTCCAGCTGCTGGAGGTCGAGGTCGAAGGAGGACAGGCTCTGGGTGGCCCGCGCGGAGACGGTGGTGCGGCCGTCGAGTCTGCCGGTGCCCGGGGCGTAGGAGACGTCGAGGTTGTAGTGCCGGACGGTGAAACCTCCGTTGCCCTCGTGCGGGAAGTAGGTGTCACCGATGCCGGCGGCGCCGGGCGAGGGGTGGTCGGCGGGGGCCGCGGATATCAGACAGGCGGAGGCCGCGGCGGTGGCGAGAGCCAGGAGCCGGGTGGAGGTGCGGGGCATGTTCCGTCCCTTCGGGGCGAGTTCAGCGTTATGCGGCGACCCTTCCCACACAGACGCCTCGCCATGCACATGCCGCACACCCGTAACGCGCCCCGCCACACCCCGCACCCGGCCTACTCCGGGAAGTGGCAGGCCACTTGATGGCCAGGCCTCAACTCCCGAACCGCCGGCTCCTGCTCGGCGCACAGCGCCTCCGCCTTCCAGCACCGCGTACGGAACCGGCACCCCGAAGGCGGCGAAATGGGCGACGGGACATCACCCTTGAGCAAAATCCTTTCCCTCTGTGCGCGCCGCCGCGGATCCGGCACCGGCACCGCGGACAGCAACGCCTTGGTGTACGGATGCGCGGGCGCCGTGTACAGCGACGTCCGGTCCGTCAGCTCCACCAGCTTGCCCAGGTACATCACCGCGATCCGGTCCGAGACATGGCGGATGACCGACAGGTCGTGCGCGATGATGACGTACGTCAGGCCCAGTTCGTCCTGGAGGTCGTCCAGCAGGTTGACCACCTGCGCCTGGATCGACACGTCCAGCGCCGACACCGGCTCGTCGGCGACGACCAGCTTCGGCTTGAGCGCGAGCGCCCGCGCGATGCCGATGCGCTGCCGCTGGCCGCCGGAGAATTCGTGCGGATAGCGGTTGTAGTGCTCGGGGTTGAGGCCGACGAGCTCCAGCAGCCGCTGGACCTCCTTCTTCACCCCGCCCTCGGGGGAGAGCCCCTGGAGCCTGAAGGGGGCGCCGACGATCGTGCCCACGGTGTGCCGGGGGTTCAGCGAGGAGTACGGGTCCTGAAAGATCATCTGCACGTCGCGCCGCATCGGGCGCATCCCGGAGACGCCGAGGTGGGTGATGTCCCGGCCCTCGAACTCGATCCGTCCCGCGGTGGGTTCGAGCAGCCGGGTGATCAGCCGGCCCATGGTCGACTTGCCGCAGCCGGACTCGCCCACCACGCCCAGGGTCTCCCCCGTGCGCACGTCGAAGGTGAGTCCGTCCACCGCCTGCACCGCGCCCACCTGGCGCCGCAGCACCCCCTTGGTGATGGGGAAGTGCTTGACCAGCCCCTCGACGGTGAGAAGAGCTTCGGAGGTGCCGGGGTCCGTCATCGTTCCGCCCTTCACGGCTTCCTTCACAGCTTCGGCGCAATCTCTTCGGTCCAGATGCGCGTCCGCTCCTCGTGCGACATGTGGCAGGCGGAGTAGTGCGCGTCCTCGTCCGGTACGACCTTGAGTTCGGGACGTTCCGTCCGCGTGATGCCGCCCTCGGGGACGTCCGCGTACGGGCAGCGCGGGTTGAAGGCGCAGCCCTCGGGCACGTTGATGAGGCTGGGCGGGGCGCCCTTGACGGGGATCAGCCGGTCGGTCTGCTCGCGGTCGATGCGCGGCATGGAGCCCAGCAGGCCCCAGGTGTAGGGGTGCCGGGGGCGGGTGAAGAGCGCCTCGGCCGGGCCGCGCTCGACGCAGCGGCCCGCGTACATCACCAGGATGTCGTCGGCCAGTTCGGCGACGACGCCCAGGTCGTGGGTGATGATGACGACGGCCGAGCCGAACTCCTTCTGCAGGTCGCGGATCAGGTCGAGGATCTGCGCCTGCACGGTCACGTCGAGGGCCGTGGTCGGCTCGTCGGCGATGAGCAGTTCGGGGTTGTTGACCAGCGCCATGGCGATCATGGCGCGCTGCCGCATGCCGCCCGAGAACTGGTGCGGGTAGTCGTCCACGCGGCGGTCGGGCTGCGGGATGCCGACCCGGTCCAGGAGCTCGACGGCCCGCTTGCGGGCGGCTTTGCGGTTCACGTCATGGTGGACGCGGTAGGCCTCGACGATCTGCGCGCCGACCGTGAAGTACGGGTGCATGGCCGACAGCGGGTCCTGGAAGATCATGGCCATCTTGCTGCCGCGCAGCCGGCGCACCCGGTCGGGGTCGGCGCCGATCAGCTCCTCGCCGTCCAGCCACACCTCGCCGGAGATCCGGGCCCGCGCCGTGCGGTGCAGGCCCATGACGCCGAGCGAGGTGACCGACTTGCCGGAGCCGGACTCGCCGACGACGCCGAGCGTGCTGCCGCGGCGCACGTCGAAGCTGACGCCGTCCACGGACTTCACCAGGCCGTCGTCGGTGTCGAAGTGGATGCGCAGGTCCCGCACGGAGAGGAACGCGCCCTCGACGGCCGGGGCTTCTTGCTCGCTCACGAGTACCTCACCCTGGGGTCGATGGCCGCGTAGACCAGGTCCACCAGCAGATTGCAGACGACGATGAAGAAGGCGGCGACCAGGGTGACGCCCATGACGACGGGCAGGTCGTTGTCGCGGATGCCGGAGACGGCGTACTCGCCGAGTCCCTTGAAGGAGAAGACCTGTTCGGTGATGACCGCACCGCCGACGAGCAGGCCGAAGTCCATGCCGAAGATGGTGACGATCGGGGTCAGCGCGGCACGCAGCCCGTGCTTGGCGACGACGACATTCTCCTTGAGGCCCTTGGCGCGGGCGGTGCGGATGTAGTCCTCGCTCATCGTCTCCAGCATTCCGGCCCGGGTGAGCCGGGCGTAGAGCGCGGAGTAGAGGAAGGCGAGGCTGCACCAGGGGAGCAGCAGGTTCCAGGCCCACTGGGCGGGGTTGTCGGTGAAGCTGACGTAGTTCACGCCCGAACTCCACAGCGGCCACTGGACGGTGAAGATCGCCAGGCCCAGCATGCCGGTGAAGAAGATCGGCAGCGAGACGCCGGCCAGGGCGATGCCCATGGACAGCCGGTCGAAGAACGACCCGCGCCGGAGCGCGGACAGCACGCCCACCGCCACACCGGACACCAGCCAGATCACGGCCGCACCGACGGCGAGCGAGAGGGTGACGGGGATGCGCGAGGTCAGCTGCGGCCAGACCTCGATGTGGTTCTTGAAGGAGTAGCCGAAGCAGGGCGCCGAGCAGTGGGCCGCGTCCGGGCCGAAGGTGTAGTCGGCGCCGGCGAAGATGGCCTTGACGAAGTGCCAGTACTGCTCGTAGATCGGCTGGTCGAGGCCGAGGTTGTGCTTGACCGCGGCGACCGAGGTGGGGTTGGCGTCCTTCCCCACGTACTGCGCGGCCAGTTGGTCCACCGTCTGCCCGGCGATCCGGGGGACGAGGAAGAAGATCGCGAAGGTGACTGCGCTGACCACCAGCAGCAACAGCACCGCGGCGAACACGCGTCGGATGATGTACGCAGCCACAGCTGTACGGCGCCGGGCCCGCCGGACGGGGATCCGTGGGATCCGTCCGGCGGCCGCCGGGGTGCCTTCACCTGCCTTTCGGTTGCGGGCGGCGGAACGATTCCGCTAACTACTGGGAGATGCTTACTTGGAGGCGCCCATCAGCAGGTAGTCGTACATGCCGAGGTATGCCTGGGTGACCGTGACGTTGGTGGCGCCGGTGGGGCGGAAGAGCAGGTTCTTGCGGTAGATGAGGGGCACTGCCGAGGCGTTGTCGGCGATCATCTTGTCGATCTCGCCCCAGCCCTTGTTCCGCGCGGCGGCGTCGGTGTTCTTGATGGTGTCGTTGAGCATCTGGTTGACCTTGGGGTCGTCGAGCTCCTGGACGTTGTTGCCGCCGGAGGGCTTGATGGCCGCGCCGTTGGCGATCTGGTCCAGGAAGCCGAAGCCGGTGGGCCAGTCGGCGCCCCACGCGGTCATGATCATGCCGAGGTTGTGGCTGTGCACGTAGTCCGGCACCCCGGCGAAGTTGGTGAAGTACTTGCCGCTGGGGAAGGACTTGATCTCGACCGTGACCCCGATCTTCTTCAGCGAGGCCTGTACGGCGGTGGCCATGGCCATCTCGTCGGGCTGGTCCGAGCGCGCCGTGAGGCTGGTACTGAAACCGTTGGGCTGACCACACTTGGCCAGCGCCTCCTTGGCCTTGGCGACGTCGCCCTTGCCGCCCGGCGTGGGGTACTCGTCGAACTTGGTGAAGCCGTTGACCGTCGGCGGCAACAGCGTGGTGGCCACGTCACCCTTGGGCGCACCGCCGGCTGCCTCCTGCACGGAGGTCCGGTCGATACCCCACTGGACGGCCTTGCGGCAGTCAGCGTTGTCGAAAGGTTTCACGTGCACGTTCAGGCCGATGTACTGGGTCGCGCCGGCGTACGAGGAGTCCGTCTGCTTCTTGTACTTGGGGTCCTGCAGCACCTTCGGCTGGGTCTGCGGGGCGACGCCCCTGCCCCTGGCGTCGGCCTGCAGGCTGTCGTTGAGCAGGTTGTTGTCGATGGTGACCTGGTTGACCTTGAACTTGATCTCGACCTTGTCCGGCAGCGGCTTGCGCACCGGGTCGGTCTTCGGGTCCCACTGCGGGTTGCGCACCAGCGTCGCGCCCTTGCCGTCCTCGTACGAGGAGAACTTGTACGGGCCCGAGGAGATGATGTGCTTGACGTAGTCGGCGCCCTTGTCGGCTTTCTGCGGCACGGGAGCCGACCCCGGGAGACCCGCCAGGTAGTCGAAGTCCGCAAAGGCGTCCTTGAGATGGAAGACGATCGTCCGGTCGTCCGGGGTCTCGATGGCCTTGATGCCGTCGGGGCTCTTGTCCTTGTACGGCCCCTGGTACTTGTCGCCGTCGACCAGGTGCGCCTTGAAGTAGGTCGGCCCGTTGGACAGCGCCTCGGGCGCGAAGTTGCTGCGCTCGACGGCGTACTTGACGTCCTTGGACGTGATCGGGGTGCCGTCCTCGTACTTGACGCCCTGGCGCAGCGTGTACGTCCACGTCTTGGCGTCGTCGCTCGGCTTGCCCAGCGACTCGGCGAGGTCCGGCACGATCTCCAGCCCGGCCTTTCCGGCCGCGGGCTTGAAGGTGGTGAGCGAACGGGCGTACAGCCGGGCGAAGTTCTGCACCCAGCCGTAGTAGGTGTTGCCCGGGTCGAGGGAGTCGGGCACGTCGGAGAGGGCGAGTTTCAGCGTCCCGCCCTTCTTGTCGGACGTGTTGACGACGGAGGTGAGGGCAGCGTCGGCTGCGGAGTTGCCGCCGTCCTTTCCGCCGCTGCTCTTGGACCCGCCGCCGCAGGCCGTCGCCCCGAGGGTCAGGGCCACGGCAGCGGCTATCGCGGCCGTCGCTTTGCTTCTCTTCACCTGAGGAACGCCTCCTCGATCGATGGCGGTACGGCGGACCGGCAGGCGGCGCCGCTCAAGAGATCTGTCGCACTGGTCACTTGCTGCGGGGGTCGAGCGCGTCGCGCAGCCCGTCGCCCAGCAGGTTGAACGCCAGGACCGTGACGAAGATGGCCAGGCCCGGCACGATCATGTATTCGGGATCGGCCTGGTAGAGGTCCGTCGCACTGGTGAGCATGCCGCCCCACGAGGCCTGCGGCGGGGCGATACCGACGCCGAGGAAGCTCAGGGCGGCCTCGAAGAGGATGTTGGTCGGGATCAGCAGCGTCGAGTAGACGAGGATCGGCGCGACCAGGTTGGGCAGCAGCTCCCGGAAGAGGATGAACGGACCGCGTGCGCCCAGGCTCCTGGCCGCCTCAACGAACTCCCGCTCCCGCAGGCTGAGCGTCTGCGCCCGCACGATGCGGCCCATGTAGGGCCAGTTGAAGAAGCCGATCACGAAGATCAGCACGCTGATGCGCAGCGGCAGCCCCGAGAGCCCGAAGGCGCCGTCCTGCAGGGCGGCCGAGATGGAGATGGCGAACAGCAGCAGCGGGAAGGCCAGGAAGGTGTCCATCATCCTGCTGATCACGCTGTCCACCCAGCCGCCGTAGAACCCGGCGACCACGCCGAGCACGGTGCCGATGACCACCGAGAGCACCGTGGCACCCGCGGCGACCAGCAGCGAGACCCAGGACCCCTCGATGATCCGGGCCAGGATGTCGCGCCCGTACTGCGGTTCCACGCCCAGCGGGTGATCCCAGCTGATGCCGCCCCAGGAACCCTTGGGGGCAAGCAGGTTGGGGTCGACGAGGTCCTGGTGGAAGGCGTTGGGGTCGAGGCCGAAGACGGACTCGATCGGTTTGGCCAGCGCCGCGAGCAGGATCAGCAGGATCACCACGATCCCGCCCGCCACGGCGACCCGGTCGCGTCTGAAGCGGAGCCAGGCGATCTGGTAGAGCGAACGCCCTTCGATCTGGCTCCTCTTCGCCCCGGCGAGAACAGCCTCGGGCTGCGCGCCGGCAGCGGACCCGGTGGTCTCGATCGGTGCTGTCATCGTTGCAGGGACCCCTCTCGGCCGGTTCCGTCCGGCCCGACGCCCGCCACCGAAGTGGCTGGTTCACATCACTGGTGCAGGAGGTGCGCAGTGTGGAGCGATGGTGCGGGGTGGTGCGGAAACATCACGCGGAGCAGGTCGTACACAGGACCGAACGTCCCTGTGAAGCGGGAGTCTTCAATGTGTCCGCGATCACTCGCCAGACCTGGCCCTCAATGGATGCGCAACCGTGATGTGCGTAGGGAGGTTCCGTTATACGGACAGACCGGTCCCGACAGCGGAACGGCAACCGGCCACGAGGCGTGGCGAGTTCGGAGTTCAGTACGCCCCGGCCTGCCAGCCGTGCTGCGGCGGGTAGCCGTAACCGGACACCGGGGAGGGCGCGACGGGGGCCGGGGTGCCGCCGCCGTAGGCGTCGCGGTCGTAGAAGGGATGGGCGTTGGCACGCATCCACATCGCGACGGGGTCGTACTCGTCCGCGAGGGAGACCGTCGACACCGGCAGCCCGTCCGGCACCACGCCGATCGACTGCTGCATCATCAGGCGCACCGACTCCACGGCGGCCCGGGAGGTGTCGTACAGGTCGAGGCCGATCGCCAGGTACGCGGCGCCCAGCGCGGGCTGCACCCAGGCGCGGCGCAGCGCCCGCACGACGGGGGTGCTGCGGGCGTTCTGCGCCAGCAGCGCGTAGAACTGCGGGATGTCGGCGGCGGGTTCGCTCAGCCGCAGCGGGCCGGCCGGCAGCCGGTCCAGGCCGCCGGTGATCCGGCGCAGGTCCAGCCAGGGGATGCCGACACCGCCGCCGGGCGCATGGGGGTTGAGCCACAGACCCCAGCGGTCGGGGTAGAGCGCGGCGGCGACGGACCGGCCGGAGACGACCTCGTGGGCCCGGTTCCAGCCGCTGGCGGCGAGCTCCTGGGCAGAGGTCACACAGGGCGCGTAGCCGAGGCCGTCGACCTCCATGTTCCCGTACTGGGCGTCGGGCGAGCCGGCCTGACCGTGCCACAGCAGCATCCACACCCGGCCCTCGGCCACGGACCGCAGCAGCGCCTCATAGGTGTCGTACCGCCCGGGCGCCACCTGGCGCAGCACCTGCTCCACGCCGCTCTCCGCGCCCGCGCTCACCTGGTCCGCCTCTTCTCTCGGCACGGGGAGCGCGGCCGCGCTCCCCGTGTTGGTCGTCCAACCAGCTTACGAGCCCGCGGCGGCGGACACGGGTGCTGTCACAGGTCACGGTCGTAGAACGGACGCACCCGACCGCGCATCCAGTCGCCGACCGGGTCCTGGGCGACGTCGAGGAAGACCAGCTGGACGGGCCAGGGCACGGGCGCCGAAGCCAGCGCGCGGCCGACGGCCGCCATGGCGGCCTCCCGGCTGCCCGGATCGGGAAGGTCCAGTTCGACCCCCACGAAGAGGGCCGGATCCGCACCCTCGATGCTGGCCAGGGCGCGCCGGGCGGTCCGGACCGGGCCGGCCGCGGCGAACTCCAGCCCGGCGGCGGCGAGGAAGGCCGTGGGCTCCTGCTGCCAGTCCGGCTCGAAGAGCCGGACACGGCCGCCGGTGGCGTCGCCGTCCAGCGCCGTGCGGCCGGCCCGGCACAGCTCGGCCACGGCGGGCGGGGGCAGCGGCACGGCGACGGTGCCCTCCGGGTTGACGACGATCCCGACCTGCGGCGGCAGACCGCGGGCGAACTCGACGGCGGGCGCCACGGCGAAGCCGGTGCGGTCGCCGACGACGCGGCGGAACTCCTGCTCGGAGCTGAACACCGGGACGAACGCGGCACCGTCGAGCTCCAGCGCGGGGATGTCGAGATCCGGGCTGTCGGGACCGCCGCCGTTGGGCAGCGGGATCCACACGCTGCTGCGCACGAGCACCTCGACGATCCGGGGCCCGGCCCCGGCCGCCCCGACCGAAACGGCGAGCACCGCTTCGAGCTCGTTGGCGGGCCAGTCGTAAGGGTGCTGCTCAGGGATGCTCATGTCGTCCAACCACCGTGTCGTCAAAGGCGCGCAGGGGAACCTTAACGGCTGCGCCCGGGCTTGGCCGGTACGGGGCCGTCGTCGACTGCGGGCCGTGGTGGTTGCTCGCGCAGTTCCCCGCGCCCCTGACGGGGCGGGGCCGGCTAGCCGAAAGTGATCACGCGGACCGTGTCCGCGGCCTCGCGGTCCAGGACCGCCACCGACACCACACCCCGCGGGAGGCGCCCGGCCGCGGCCCCGGCCACCAGCCGCCCCATGGATCGCCGGTGCCGCGCGAACACCCGCCGCGACACGCAACGCCCCCGCCGTATCTGCCCCTCCAGCGCCACCGCCGGCTCGACGACCAACAGCAGCAGGTGCAGCGCACCCCCGCGCCGCCGCACGCCCCGTGCCAGCCAGCGCCGCACCAGGCCCACCCGCCCGCTGTCGTGCACCACCACGCTCCCGCCCGCCCGCAGGGCACCCCGCAGCGCCGCGAAGTGCAGCACCCGCGCCACGGGCCGGTAGAGCCCGTACGGCAGCCGGCCCGGCAGCCGCCGCTCCAGCCGGAGCCGGACGTCCTGCGAGTCCACGCACCGCACCGGCGCGCCCGCGGCGTCCAGCGGGGCCACCGCCCGGCGGATCAGCGTCGTCTTCCCGCTGCCGGGCAGCCCGGAGACGACCAGCAGGTCGCCGGCCGGGTACCGCAGGTCGACCACCTCCGCCATGGCACCTCCCACCAGCCGATACCCGTCGAACGTAAAGGAAAGGTAATCCAATTCACGGGGCTGCACCTGGTCCATCGCACGCCCGTACGTGCAATGATGTGCGCGCCGACGCACGACCGGCACGTCCAACTGCATACCGGCCGCTCGAATCCGTGCGGGAGAGTCCCGGGCACCGCCCCGGGCGCCGAAGGAGCAAGTTCCTCCCTTGAATCTCTCAGGCCCCGATACCGCATGGGCGAGGCAGATCTGAAAAGCGGGCCGCCCGTGCGGCGGCCCCACCCAAGGTGCAAGCCGGGGGGAGTCTCCCGGTGAACCTCTCAGGTTCCGATGACAGATGGGGAGGACGTCCTCACTGCCATGCCTGGGAGCCCCACATGACCGTTGCCCCTCGCCGAACGGCCCTCGACGCGACGCACCGCGCGCTCGGCGCCACCATGACCGACTTCGCGGGCTGGGACATGCCCCTGCGCTACGGCAGCGAGCGCGACGAGCACCTCGCCGTGCGCACCCGTGCCGGTCTGTTCGACCTCTCCCACATGGGCGAGATCACCCTCACCGGCCCGCAGGCCGGCGCCGCCCTGGACCACGCGCTGGTCGGCAACATCTCCGCGCTGGCGGTCGGCCGGGCGCGGTACACCATGATCTGCAACGCCGAGGGCGGCATCCTGGACGACCTGATCGTCTACCGCCTGGGCGAGCACGAGTACATGGTCGTCGCCAACGCCTCGAACGCGCAGACCGTGCTGGACGCGCTCACCGAGCGCGCCGCCGGTTTCGACACCGAGGTCCGCGACGACCGCGAGAACTACGCGCTGATCGCCGTCCAGGGCCCCGCCTCCCCCGGGATCCTAAAGTCCGTCACCGATGCCGACCTCGACGGGCTGAAGTACTACGCCGGCCTGCCGGGCACGGTCGCGGGCGTGCCCGCGCTCATCGCGCGCACCGGCTACACCGGCGAGGACGGCTTCGAGCTGTTCGTCGCGCCCGCCGACGCGGAGAAGCTGTGGCAGGCCCTGACCGAGGCGGGCGCCGCGGCCGGCCTGGTGCCGTGCGGCCTCTCGTGCCGCGACACGCTCCGCCTGGAGGCCGGCATGCCGCTGTACGGGCACGAGCTGACCACCGCCACCACGCCGTTCGACGCCGGACTCGGCCGAGTGGTCAAGTTTGACAAGCAGGGCGACTTCGTCGGCCGCGAGGCGCTGCAGGCCGCCGCCGAGCGCGCCGAGACCGCCCCGCCGCGCAAGCTGGTCGGCCTGGTGGCCGCCGGCCGCCGCGTGCCGCGTGCCGGGTACCCGGTCGTCGCGGGCGGCGAGGTCGTCGGCGAGGTCACCTCGGGCGCCCCCTCCCCCACCCTCGGCAAGCCGATCGCCATCGCCTACGTGGACGCGGCGCACGCGGCGCCCGGCACCGAGGGCGTGGCCGTGGACATCCGTGGCAGCCATGAGACGTACGAGGTCGTCGCGCTTCCGTTCTACAAGCGGGAACGATGAGAAAAACGAGCAGGAAGGGCTGATCCCCGGCCCCTCCCGTCTCACCTGTCAAGACCCGTTGCACAACCACCCACGCGCATCCAGGAGAATCTAGTCATGAGCAACCCCCAGCAGCTGCGCTTCAGCAAGGAGCACGAGTGGCTGTCGGCCGTCGACGAGAACGGCGTGGCGACGGTCGGTATCACCGAGTTCGCGGCCAACGCGCTCGGTGACGTGGTCTACGCCCAGCTCCCTGCGGTGGGCGACACGGTCACCGCGGGCGAGACCTGCGGCGAGCTGGAGTCGACCAAGTCGGTCAGCGACCTGTACGCCCCGGTGAACGGCGAGGTCGTCGAGGCCAACCAGGACGTCGTGGACGACCCCGCGCTGGTGAACTCCGCCCCGTTCGAGGGCGGCTGGCTGTTCAAGGTGAAGCTCGCGGACGAGCCGGCGGACCTGCTGACCGCCGACGAGTACACGGCCTTCACCGCAGGCTGACCCCCCGCTCCTCCTCCAGCCCAGGAAGTCCAGGAAGAACTCATGTCGCTTCTGAACAGCTCCCTCCATGAGCTCGACCCCGACGTCGCCGCCGCCGTCGACGCCGAACTCCACCGCCAGCAGTCCACCCTCGAGATGATCGCCTCGGAGAACTTCGCTCCGGTCGCGGTCATGGAGGCCCAGGGCTCGGTCCTCACCAACAAGTACGCCGAGGGCTACCCGGGCCGTCGCTACTACGGCGGCTGCGAGCACGTCGACGTCGTCGAGCAGATCGCCATCGACCGGATCAAGGCGCTCTTCGGGGCCGAGCACGCGAACGTGCAGCCGCACTCCGGCGCGCAGGCCAATGCCGCCGCGATGTTCGCCCTGCTCTCCCCCGGCGACACCATCCTGGGTCTGAACCTCGCCCACGGCGGGCACCTGACCCACGGCATGAAGATCAACTTCTCCGGCAAGCTCTACAACGTGGTCGCCTACCACGTCGACGAGCAGACCAACCTGGTGGACATGGAGGAGGTCGAGCGCCTCGCCAAGGAGCACCGCCCGAAGCTGATCGTGGCCGGCTGGTCCGCCTACCCGCGCCAGCTGGACTTCGCGGCCTTCCGCCGGATCGCCGACGAGGTCGGCGCGTACCTGATGGTCGACATGGCCCACTTCGCGGGCCTCGTCGCCGCCGGTCTGCACCCGAACCCGGTGCCGCACGCGCACGTCGTCACCACGACCACGCACAAGACCCTGGGCGGTCCGCGCGGTGGTGTGATCCTCTCCACGGCCGAGCTGGCCAAGAAGATCAACTCGGCGGTGTTCCCCGGTCAGCAGGGCGGTCCGCTGGAGCACGTGATCGCCGCCAAGGCGGTGTCCTTCAAGGTCGCGGCGACCGAGGAGTTCAAGGACCGCCAGCGCCGCACCCTGGAGGGCGCGAAGATCCTGGCCGAGCGCCTCGTCCAGGACGACGTGACGGCGGAGGGCGTCTCCGTCCTGTCCGGCGGCACGGACGTGCACCTGGTCCTGGTGGACCTGCGCCACTCCGAGCTGGACGGCCAGCAGGCCGAGGACCGCCTCCACGAGGTCGGCATCACGGTCAACCGCAACGCGATCCCGAACGACCCGCGCCCCCCGATGGTCACCTCGGGCCTGCGGATCGGCACTCCGGCGCTGGCCACGCGCGGCTTCCAGGCGGAGGACTTCCGCGAGGTGGCGGACGTCATCGCCGAAGCGCTGAAGCCGGGCTACGATGCGCAGGCCCTGCGGGCCCGCGTCACCGCGCTCGCCGCGAAGCACCCGCTGTACCCCGGGCTGAAGTAACCCGTCAGCTCCCGCTTTACCCGCCGGTAAGGGGCACCAGGGCACACTGAAAGGTGGACCCGGTGCCCCGCGCCGTGTGACACCCCCCGCCCGCAATACCGCGTACCACCGAGTACCACCGACCAGAGGAGCAGCCACCGTGGCCATCTCCGTTTTCGATCTCTTCTCGATCGGCATAGGCCCGTCCAGCTCCCACACGGTCGGCCCGATGCGTGCGGCACGGATGTTCGTCGGCCGTCTGAAGAACGAGGGCCTGCTCGCCCACACCGTCTCCGTGCGGGCCGAGCTCTTCGGCTCCCTCGGCGCCACCGGCCACGGCCACGGCACCCCCAAGGCCGTCCTGCTGGGCCTGGAGGGCCACTCCCCGCGCACCGTCGACGTGGAGATCGCCGACGACGAGGTGGAGCGCATCCGCACCACCAAGCGCCTCAAGCTCCTCGGCACCGAGATCGGCTCGGCCCACGAGATCGACTTCGACGAGTCCACCCAGCTGATCCTGCACCGCCGCCGCGCCCTGCCGTACCACGCCAACGGCATGACGCTCTTCGCCTACGACGAGGCCGGTGCACCGCTGCTGGAGAAGACCTACTACTCGGTCGGCGGCGGCTTCGTCGTCGACGAGGACGCGGTGGGCCAGGACCGCATCGTCCTGGACGACACCGTCCTGAAGTACCCCTTCCGCACCGGCGACGAGCTGCTGCGGCTCTCCCGCGAGACGGGCCTGTCGATCTCCGCCCTGATGCTGGAGAACGAGAAGGCCTGGCGCACCGAGGACGAGATCCGCGAGGGCCTGCTGGAGATCTGGCGCGTGATGCAGTCCTGCGTCGCGCGCGGCATGTCCCGCGAGGGCATCCTGCCGGGCGGCCTCAAGGTCCGCCGCCGCGCCGCCGGCTCCGCGCGCCAGCTGCGCGCCGAGGGCGACCCGCAGGCCCGCGCGATGGAGTGGATCACCGTCTACGCCATGGCGGTCAACGAGGAGAACGCCGCGGGCGGCCGCGTCGTCACCGCTCCCACCAACGGTGCCGCCGGCATCATCCCGGCCGTCCTGCACTACTACATGAACTTCGTGCCCGGCGCGGATGAGGACGGGATCGTCCGCTTCCTCCTCGCCGCGGGCGCGATCGGCATGCTCTTCAAGGAGAACGCCTCGATCTCCGGCGCCGAGGTCGGCTGCCAGGGCGAGGTCGGCTCCGCCTGCTCGATGGCCTCCGGCGGCCTCGCCGAGGTCCTCGGCGGCTCCCCCGAACAGGTCGAGAACGCGGCCGAGATCGGCATGGAGCACAACCTCGGCCTCACCTGCGACCCCGTGGGCGGCCTGGTGCAGATCCCGTGCATCGAGCGCAACGGCATGGCCGCGGCGAAGGCCGTCACGGCGGCCCGCATGGCCCTGCGCGGCGACGGCCGCCACCACGTCTCCCTCGACAAGGTCATCAAGACCATGAAGGAGACGGGCGCGGACATGAAGGTCAAGTACAAGGAGACCGCCCGCGGCGGCCTCGCGGTGAACGTCATCGAGTGCTGACGTCCGTCGCACCCTGACGGCGTTGTCAGTGGTGCCCCGTACGCTCGAAGCCATGGGTTACGCAGACCTGCGCGAGCTGCAGAACGCGCTCAACACCGCTTCCGACATCGCCTTCTCCCTCGACGCCGCCGCGCCGGCCCCGCACGAGGCCGAGCAGCTGCTCGACGCCCTGCGCAGGGCGTCGGCCGCGGCGGCGGCGCTGGGGGCGGGCGCGGGGGCCACGGGCTGCACCGAGCACCCGAAGGGTGCGGTGGATCCGCTGTACGGGGACAAGGACGATCCGCTGCCGCCGGGCTGGGGCCGCTGCCTGCTGTGCAACGACCGGCGCCGCCGGGCGAACGCCGCACAGCGACGGGGCTGGCGCTGAGCGCCCTGTAGGGGCGCGGGGAACTGCGCGACCAGCCACGACGCGCCCGCAGACGAAGATCCCGGGGCTGCGCCCCGGACCCCAGAGGTAGTGCGTCGGCTGCAGGCCGTCGGTGGCTGGTCGCGCAGTTCCCCGCGCCCCTGACGGGGCGAACAAGCCTAGGAGCCCACGCCGGTCACCAGGGCCAGGTACCGGTCCCAGTCCCAGTGCGGCCCCGGGTCGGTGTGCGTGGAGCCCGGCACTTCGACGTGGCCGATGATGTGGTCCCGGTCCTTCGGGATGCCGTAGCGGTCGCAGACGGCTGCGGTCAGGCGGGCCGAGGCGGTGTAGAGGGCGTCGGTGAAGTACTCGGGGCGGTCGATCCAGCCCTCGTGCTCGATGCCGATGCTGCGGGTGTTGTAGTCCCAGTTGCCCGCGTGCCAGGCGATGTCCTTCTCGCGGACGAACTGGCCGACGTAGCCGTCGGCGGAGGCCACCATGTAGTGCGCCGAGACACGGGAGTTGGGGTCCTGGAAGATTCTCCGGGCGTCCTGAAAGGTCTCCTGGGTCACATGGATCACGACGATCTCCACGGGATGGGCACCGGGCCGGTGAGAGACCGTGAAGTCGGCCCCGGCGGCCGGAATCCAATGGGTCGGTGGATAGGACAGAAGTGAAGCCACCGGACCTCCTTGCATAAAAATAGGCCGTCCCGCTGAATCATTCACCAATTGCAAGGCAAGTGTCGGAACTCACCTTGGAATGAGCAGGGCTCGTTTTGGTATTGACTACCCGCGTCTGCCATAGTCGAAGCCACGACCCCCATTGACCCGGGCCAGGTCGTCATCGCGCCGCGGAATACACCCCACCCCTTTCCGCGGCCACAACGAAGAGGCCCCCGGCCCGTCGTACGACGACGAATGGGGGCCTCTTCGTTTTCCGGCCCGGCGTTCGCCGGCTCAGCGGTCGGCCACCCGCATCTCGAACCAGGTCGTCTTGCCGCACGCGAGCAGGTCCACGCCCCAGCGGTCCGACAGCTTGTCCACCAGGAACAGCCCGCGCCCGCTGGTGTCCATCTCGCGCACCGGGATCAGGCACGGCAGCCCGCGCGAGGGGTCGCGCACCTCGATGCGCATCCAGCCGCGCCGGCGCCGCATCCGCAGCCCGAAGTAGCGGGCGCCGGTGTGCCGGACGGCGTTGCCGACGAGCTCCGAGACGAGCAGCACCGCGTGCTCTGTGATCTGGGCGGTGAGCCCCCAGTGCCGCAGACAGACGGTCTGGGTCAGCCGGCGGGCGGCGACGGCGGACTGGGGCTGGGAGGGCAGCCGGATCTCACCGGTCATCGGATTGCCGAACAGCTCCAGCGCCTTGAGCGCCAGCTCGTCCTCGACGTTCGGCGTCCACCGCACCGGGGTCGCAACGGCCCGCTGCCGCGGCTGCTCCATTCCCTCCAGGCCCGCCATGTCCCCCATCATGGCCGCCGTTCCGCCGCAAGGGATGAGGAACGGCCGGATCCGATTCGGCGGAGGAAAGCCCTCCGGGGCGCCTCGGCGACATATGCCACTGGCTCCGGCACCCCGGGGAGAGGCCAACTGACCTGCGGCGGGCCCCGGTACACCACAGGGCGCCGAAGCCTTGGCGAAAGGCCTTCGAGAGCATGCGGACCCGCGCCGGAATTCCCCCACAAGAGGCAACGCCCGGAGTACGGGACTCCGGGCGTATCTCCTCAACGGCCCACGGTTCAGACGAACTTGGCCTTGCCGGGACCTTCCTCGACGAAGCTGCGCATACCGATCTCGCGGTCCTCGGTGGCGAAGAGCCCGGCGAACCAGGTGCGTTCGATGGTGAGTCCGGTGTCGATGTCGGTCTCCAGCCCCCCGTCCACCGTCTCCTTGGCCGCGCGCAGGGCGAGGGCCGGGCCGGTCGCGAGCCGGGCCGCCCAGGCGTGCGCCTGCTCGTACACCTCGCCAGCCGGGACCACGCGGTCGACGAGGCCGAGCGCGAGCGCCTCGTCCGCCTTCACCTGACGGCCCGTGAAGATGAGGTCCTTGGCCCGGGACGGGCCGATGAGCCGGGACAGCCGCTGGGTGCCGCCCGCGCCGGGGATGAGGCCCAGCAGGATCTCGGGCTGGCCGAGCTTGGCGTTCTCCCCGGCGATCCGGTAGTCGGCGCAGAGCGCGAGCTCGCAGCCGCCGCCGAGCGCGTAGCCGGTGACGGCGGCGACGACGGGCTTGGGGATCCGGGCGACGGCGGTGAAGGCGTCCTGGAGACCGCGGGACCGGACCACCATCGCGGCGTGGTCCATGTTCTGCATCTCCTTGATGTCCGCGCCGGCCGCGAACACCTTCTCCCCGCCCCACACCACGACGGCGCGCACGTCGTCCCGGTGGGTGACCTCCTCGGCCAGCTCGCGGAGCCGGTCCTGGGTGGCGACGTCCAGTGCGTTCATCGGCGGGCGGTCCAGGCGGATCGTCCCGACGCCCTCGGCGACCTCAAGATGCACAGTCATGGCAGCAGGTTAGCCCCCGTTAACGACGGACGGCCCGGTGCACTTGGTCACAGTGCACCGGGCCCTACGAACAGCCGTCGCGAGGGGCGTCAGTTGCCGGAGTCGCCGCCGCTCGGGGCCGTCCACTGGGACCACGGCATGTTCCAGCCGTTGAGTCCGTTGTCCGGCTGGATCGTTTTGTCTTCGGAGTTCTTCACGACCACCACGTCGCCGATGAGCGAGTTGTTGAAGAACCAGGAGGCCGGCGTGGAGGGGTCGCCGCCGCCGCGCTCGTCGAACAGGCCGACGCAGCCGTGGCTCGCGTTCTCCGAGCCGAAGGTGCCCTCGCCGGACCAGTAGTTGCCGTGAATGAAGGTGCCCGAGTTGGAGAGGCGCATGGCGTGCGGCACGTCGGAGATGTCGTACTCGCCGCCGAAGCCGACCGTGCGGCCGTCCATGCGGGTGACTTCGTCCTTCTCGCTGATGACCATCTGGCCGTTGTACGTCGAGTGGCCCGGGCCGCCGGCCGAGATCGGGATGGTCTTGAAGGTCTTGCCGTCGCGCACCACGGTCATCTGGTGGCTGCTCGCGTCGACCGTGCTGACCTGGCTGCGGCCGACGGTGAACTTCACCGTCTTCTTCTGGGTGCCGTAGACGCCCTCACGGCCCTGCACGCCGTCGAGGTCCATGCTGACCGTCACCTTGGTGCCGGCCGCCCAGTACTTCTCCGGACGGAAGTCGAGGCGGTCGTTGCCGAACCAGTGGGGCTTGATGTCCACGGCCGGCTCGGCCGTCACCTTGACGGCCTGCTGGACGGCCTTGGGGTCGGTGATGCCGCGGCTGAAATTGATCGATACGGGCATGCCCACGCCGACGGTGGTCCCGTCCTCCGGCTGGAAGTAGCCGACGAAGGTGTTTTGGGGCGTGAGGGTGGTGAAGACGGCGTGCTTGGCCGACTCGCGGCCCTTGTCGTCCTTCGCCACCGCGTCGACCGTGTACTTCGTGGAGGCGGCGAGGTGCCCGGAGGGCTCCCACCCCGAACCGCCGCCGGATATCTTGCCGTCGACCGTGTTGCCCTTGGCGTCGGCGACCTTCACCGAGGTGAGACTGCCCTTCTCCGCGGTGACCTTGAGCGCGCCGCTCGTGGCGACGTCGTTCGCACCGTCCTTGGGCGCGATGTCCACCACGGCCACGGAGGCGCCGTCGGCGGCCTTGCCGCTCGACTTCCCGCCGCCGTCACCGTCCCCGCCGCAGGCGCTGACCAGCGTCAGCACCGCTCCGATGAACAGTGCGGACAGGCCGGCCCGACGGCCCCGGCGCACCGGTATCGGCTGCACGTTCACAACGGTTGTCTCCCTTCGCATGGCGCACGGCCACGCGGCGCCCCCTGTGCGCGGCTGACGCGCATGTCGATAGATAACCACACGCCTTTGGCGACACCGACCCTCGCGAATGTCACCGTTCGGTCCCAAATGGGAGGGGTGATACGAGCCGTGCGCCTGGGGTGAGGGAGGTGACTGAAGTGAAGCGGATGTTTCCGGACACGGTCACCAGGCGCGCAGCATATGCCGAGACGTCCGGCGGGTCGAACTCGGGGGCGAGCGACGGGTGTCCGACGGACCTTCGCGCCCCGGACGGGGCGCGTGACCGCGAGTTCCACCGCGGTCAGCAGGTCCGGATCGCCCACCACCGTCACCCCGGGCAGGCCCAGGGCGACGGTGACCCGGTCGAGC
>NZ_JBSFWU010000120.1:0-21389 GCF_053594995.1 Streptomyces sp. NPDC002536 | reverse complement strand
GGACCCCCTGGGTGGTGCGTCGGCTGCAGGCCGTCGGTGGCCGGTCGCGCAGTTCCCCGCGCCCCTGACGGGGCGCACTGCACCCACGGGCGAAGATCCGCCGGACAGGCGCTGGGCCGTACGTATCCGATGCCGTAGAGGGCGGCGGCCGCGATCACGATTCCGGCGGTCGTCAGGAACGGGCCCGACAGCCCGTCCACCGCCAAGTGCAGCCCGGACAGCGGCAGGACGCCCGGCAGGGCGAGGGACCAGCGGACCCCGCCGCAGGCCGCGATCCCGGCGGCGGTGCCCGCCGCCCCGGTGCCCGCCGTGCACACCCCGGTGAGGACCGTCCGCACGCGGTGCCGGGGCAGCAGCCCGGCCAGCGCCCCGCAGCCGGCCAGTCCCGCGGCCGCGCCCAGGGCGGAGCCGACCGGGTTCACCGGCCGGTCACGGTGCGCAGGGCAGCCACGATCTCGTCCGGGGACGGTGGGCAGCCCCGCACCTTCAGGTCGACCGGCACCACGTCGCCGACGGCTCCCACGACCCCGTACCCCCCGGCGAACTCGCCGCAGTCCAGGGCGCAGTCGCCCACCGCGACCACGACGCGGGGCTCGGACATGGCGGCGAGGGTGCGACGCAGCGGCCCGTCCATGTTGCGGGTCACCGGTCCCGTCACCAGGGCCACGTCGGCGTGCCGGGGGGAGGCCACCAGCCGGGCGCCGTAGCGCTCGGCGTCGTACACCGGGCCGAAGGCGTTGCCGATCTCGATCTCGCATCCGTTGCACGAACCCGCGTCCACGCACCGCACCTGCGCCGACCCGCGCAACTCCCGGGCCACGGGCGGCGCGTCGCCCTGCGGTGCCGGAGGGGCGGGCCGGGCCACGCGGCCGGTGTCACGGATCTTTCGCAGCAGGCTCACCAGTACTCCTCGATACCTGGCGTTCGTACCGCCTGTAACGGCACGACCCCTGCTGCGGGTGCGGGGCTTTTCCGGAATTTGGCCTACCGCGGATGCGGGGGTGACGGAGCCGGGACGGAGTGCCTGCTGCGCGGGGGAGTTGTCAGCGGCCTCCTCCCAGCAGGGCAGCCAGCAGACCGTTGATGATGCTGGGGACCCCGCCCACCAGTCGGCTCAGGGAGTTGACCAGCGGTTGCACCAGGCTCGTCAACGTCCCGAGCAGGCCACCCGCAGCGCCGTCGCCCGGGTGCTCCCGCCCGCCGCTGCGCATCGCCTCGCGGTCCTGGGCGAGGCGGGCCGTGGCCGCGACCGCGTCCGTGGTCGCCCTGGCGACCGCATCGACGTCCGGGTGCTCGGCCGTGGACAGCTGGGACAGCCCGGCGCGGGCCCTGCCCAGCGCTCCCAGGTGCTCCTGGAGCGCGGCGCACCGCCTGCGCTCCGGTTCGGCGCGCTGGACGCGGTTGTTGCACGCGGCCGCGGCGTCGTTGGACTCCTTGGTGATGATGTTGGAGTCGATGGCCTTCATGCTGTCGCCCGCGGCCGAACGCAGGGCCGCGGGCGACGGGACGGGGACGGAGTGACGTTGCTCCGCCACGGGTTTCCGTACCGGGGGCGCGCTGACGGCGGTGGCCGTGTAGTGCGCCGTGCCCAGGGCGAGCGCGCCGCACACGGTGCTGGCCAGGAAGAAGCGGGTTCTGCAGGAGGCACCCATCGACGTACTCCTTCGAGCGGAGGGATCTTTTCGATCACCCTCCGCCGGGCTCCGTAACCCCGCAATCGGGAGCCCGCCATCCGGGGCCGGGGCGGCAGTTGCCCTGGCCGGACGGGGAGTTGGGCGGCGGAGCCGGGTCGCTCGGCCGTCGGTCACCAGAGAGATTTGTAGACAAATGCCGAGCGGCTACCAGTGCCGTCCCCGCGGGATCTCGTCCAGGTGCGGCGTCGACAGGTGCAGGACCTCGTACCGCTCGGTCGCGTGGTGGTCCGGGGCCACGGCCTGCTCCCACAGCACGAACAGCAGCAGCTGCCAGTGCCGGGGGTCGAAGGCGAGGGCGGCGGTGTGCACCCCGTCGGTGCGGGCCAGACCGGCCAGTTCGCCGAGCGCCGTGTCGACGACGGCGGCCGGGTCGGCGTCGTCCGGCATCGGGGTCAGACGCCGTGAGGCCGCCTTCGGCGCGGCGGCCCGGGCCGGTCCCGCCTCGCAGGCGATGCCGGCCCAGTGGTGCACGGGTGGCCGGCCGAAGGACCCGATGATGTTCTGGAAACCGCCGCGGCCGACCAGGAATTCGCTCATCCGCCCGGTGTCGTGCCACAGGTACATCGGTGCGTACTGGTTGACCTGGGAGCCGTCGACGCCCCGCTCGCGGATGGCGTAGGCCTTGAGGCCCAGTCCGGCCCGGTCGTCCAGAATGTGGGCGGCCTTCGCGACCCGGGTGCGGATGGTGCCCATGTCGTAGTCGGCGGGCAGGGTGATCTCGTACTGCTGTGCGTACATGCGGTGGCCGTGTCTCTCGTCGTCGCTCGTCGATTCTCGTCAGCGGTCGTGGGAAGGGGCCGGGGCCGGGATCGTGGCGTGTCCGGTGAGCAGCCCGAGAATGCCGTCGACGGCCTGATGGAAGGGCTCGTCCGAACCGGCCGCGCGGGCCAGTACGTAGCCGCCCTGG
The DNA here is from genome assembly GCF_053594995.1 of Streptomyces sp. NPDC002536. Classification (NCBI taxonomy): domain Bacteria; kingdom Bacillati; phylum Actinomycetota; class Actinomycetes; order Kitasatosporales; family Streptomycetaceae; genus Streptomyces; species Streptomyces sp. NPDC002536. The sequence goes on along the minus strand of NZ_JBSFWU010000120.1, from coordinate 18,788 downwards.
AGGACGGCGACCACCGTCGACGCCGTGCCCGCCGGATCGAGGGCCGCATTCAGCTCGCCCTGGTCGCGGGCCTCCGTCAGGAGCCCGGTGAGCCGGCCGCGCAACCATGCGAAGGTCTCGTCGACGGGCCGGCGCAGCTCGGGGTCGGCCATGACGTCGGGATCCTGCGTGAGCCGGCCGATCGGGCAGCCCTTGAGGACCTCGCGCTCGCGGCGCAGGTAGGCGGTGAGCCGCTCCAGGGCCGTGCCCGGTCCGTGGAACTGCTGTTCCGCCTTGGCCTGCATCTCCTCCGCCGAGCGCCGGATCGCGGCGAGCGCGAGGTCCGGCTTGCCGGAGAAGTGGTGGTACATACTGCCCTGTCCCGCTCCGGCCCGCTGCTGGATGGCCTTGGGGCTGGTGCCCACGTAGCCGCGCTCCCAGAGGAGTTCGCGGGTGGTCTCGATGAGTCGTTCCGCCGTGCTCATGATCGCAGTGTACATACTGATAGGTACAAAGGAGGGTGCGGGTCCGGTGCCCTGATGGTTGAATCGCGCCATGGTTGATCCGGACATAGCAGTGGTGCGTGTTTTCGCCGGTCCGCCGGAGCGTGCGGAGGGCGGGAATCCGCTCGGCGTCGTGCTCGACGGCCCGTCCGTTCCCGGCCCGGAGCGGCGGCAGCGGCTCGCCGCGCAACTCGGCTACAGCGAGACGGTGTTCGTGGACGACGTGGCGCGCGGCGCGGTCGACATCTACACGCCCGGCACCCGACTGCCCTTCGCCGGACATCCGTTGGTGGGGACCGCGTGGCTGCTGTGGCAGCGGGGGTACGAGGTGACGGTGCTTCGGCCACCGGCCGGGGAGGTCCCGGTGTGGCGGGAGGAGGGGCGGGAGGAGGAGGCCGTCTGGATCCGGGCGCGGGCCGCATGGGCGTCCGGGCGGCGCACGCAGCAGTTCGCCTCGGTCGCCGAGGTCGACGCGCTGCCCGCCCCGCCGCCCGGCGAGGGCTGGCTGTACGCCTGGGCCTGGGAGGACGAGGAGCAGGGGCGGGTCCGCGCCCGCGGCTTCCCGCGCCGCGGCGACGGCATCGCCGAGGACGAGGCCACCGGGGCCGCGGCCCTGACACTCACGGCGGAACTCGGCCGCTCGCTGGAGATCCGCCAGGGCGTCGCGTCCCGGATCCTGACGCGCTGCCGGCCCGGCGGTGTCGTGGACCTGGGTGGCCGTGTGACATCCCGTGCGACGCCCCTTGTGACATCCCTTGGTTCTGTGGAGACTTGACAGATCATCCGGCGGATCCGGCAAGATCGAACTCATGAATGCGACTGATCTCTCCACCGGCCCCGTCCGGGTGCTCGGCATATCCGGCAGCCTTCGTTCCGATTCCTTCAACACCGCGGCGCTCCGTGCGGTCGCCGCGCTCGCCGGTGCCGAGGTGCAGCTGGAGGTGTGGAACGGCCTGGCCGCCGTTCCGCCGTACAACCAGGACGAGGAGGACGCGCCGCCCGCGGCCGTGCTCGCGCTGCGCGAGGCCGTCACCGGGGCCGACGCCCTGCTCTTCGCCACCCCCGAGTACAACTCCTCCCTCCCCGGCCAGCTCAAGAACGCGCTCGACTGGGCCTCCCGCCCGCACGGCAAGGGCGTCCTCGCCGGCAGGACCGTCGCCGTCATCGGCGCCAGCCCCAGCGGCTTCGGCGCCAAGTGGGCCCAGGCGGAGCTGCGCAAGGTCCTGACCGCGTGCGGCGCCGAGGTCGTCGGCCCCGAACTGTGCATCGCCCAGGCCTACTCGGCGTTCGGCCCCGACGGCCTGCCCGTGAGCCCGGAGCTGCGGACCTCCCTCACCGACCTCGCCAAGGTGCTCGCCGCGGCCGTCCGTGACGGTACGGCGGAGCCCTCCGCCTGAGCCGTCCGCCGCGGCCGTCCACCGGGGCTGCGCCCGCCGCGCGCAGCCCCGGCGCGGCCGGTTGTGCTCCTTGTGCGGGGCTGCCCCCGGGCGCACGGTGGTGGAGTCCCGCGCCTGCCCGGCCCAGGAGGCATCGTGATCCACATCAGCGAAACCCTGACGGTCCAGACGGTCGAGGACTTCCTGACCGCGGACGAGCTCGCCCAGCTGAACAAGATCATGGACATCGAGCTGCGGAGCGCCGCCTGGCCGCCCGCCCGCCAGGCGGAGGTCCTCCCGGCGCCCGTGGACGCCGAGGACATCCTGCAGGTCGCCACCGCGCGGGCCCTGCCGGCCGTCCGCCGGGCCATGCCGTCCGTCAGGGCGGCTGCCGCCTGGGGGTTCACGGAGCTGGGGGAGGGGCAGAAGGTGCCCACCCACCTCGACGGCATCCCCGCCCCCGCGGCACCGCCGCGCCGCATCGGCCGGATCGGCGTGACGATCGGCGACGCCGAACAGGGCGGCCTGTTCTACATCGAGACGACCTCCAGCCCCCTGCCGTGGACCGGTGCCCTGGTGGGCGAGCCCGAGGGCTACGTGCCGGGGACTCCTCTCACCCGCTGCCTCTCGCACCAGGCCGCCGCCGTCCGCGAGCACGCGGAGGAGGCCGGCTGGCTGGAGGCGGCCCCCACCAGCCGCTGGACCGCCCACGCCCCGGCCGGTGTGGCCGTCGCCTACGGCGCGCACCTCATCCACGGCGTGACCCCCGTCGTGCGGGGCCGCGTCCGCAAGTTCGTCACGGACCTGACCGACTGACCGACCGACCCGCTTCCGGCCGCGGTGCCCGACGTGCCGGACGGGACGAAATCCGTATAGTCGCCCATGGCGGACAGATCCCCAGGGAAAGGCGACGGACCATGACCAGCGAGGTGCTCCGCGAGCGGTACGCCCACCGTTTCCGGGCCCACGACGCCGACGGCGACGGATGGGTGGACGAGGGCGACTTCGTCCGGCGGGCGCGGCAGCTCGTCGACGGCCTGGGCGAACCCGCGGACTCGACACGGGCGAAGGCCCTCGTGGAAGGGGTGCGGGACGGCTGGCGCAGCATCGCCGACATCGCGGGCGTCCCTGTCGACGGCCGCATCGACGAGGACCGGTTCGTCGCCGCACTCGCCAGTGCCTACGACTCCGGAATCGTCGCCGACATCATGCGCCCCTCGGTGGCGACACATGTCGCCCTCGCCGACCGGGACGGCAACGGCTATGTCGACGAAAGCGAGTTCGTGAACGCACAGCAGGCCGCCGGAATCGGCGCCGACGACGCCCGCAAGGCCTTTTCCCTTCTCGACCGCGACGGGGACGGCAGGCTGGCCAATTCCGAATGGCAGTCCGCTGTACTGGAGTTCTACACCAGTACCGGATCCGACGTCCCCGGCGTACGCATCCTCGGCATGAAAGCCCGATAGCCGCCGCAGGGCCCGTCCACCGGCCAAAGGGCGCCCTTGAGAAACGGCCCGCCGAGGCGGGATCCTCGAACTCCGTGTTTCCCATGGGGAATCAGGAGGGCCGGCGGGATGACCGCACAGACCGAATGCTCGGACTGGGGAAAGGCCGATTTCCACGCCATCTACAACTGCCCGGACCCGCGCGCCTATTTCAGCACCCTGGCGCCGCTGCAGTACCAGGTCCCGCACCACGCCCAGGCCGTCTTCCGCACCCTGCTCGCCGCCCTGGGCCCGCTGCGCACGGGCGGTGCGCCGCTGACCGTCCTGGACCTGTGCTGCTCCTACGGGATCAACGCCGCCCTGCTCAACCACGAGGTCACCCTGGACGAGCTCTACGAGCGCTACACGGACGGCGGGCTGTCGGCCGTCCCGGCCACCGGCCTCGCCGCCGCGGACCGAGCCTACTTCGCCGAGCGCCGCCGCCCGGACCCCGTGCACATGGTCGGCCTGGACGCCGCGCCCCAGGCCGTCGGCTACGCCCGCTCCGTCGGCCTCCTCGAACATGCCTTCGCCGAGAACCTCGAGGACCAGCGGCCGTCCGAGGCGCTGCGCCGGGCCGTCGCCGGCACGCATCTGATCACGGTGACCGGCGGCCTGGGCTACATCTTCACCCGTACCTTCACCCGGCTCTTCGACTGCCTGCCGGCGCCGCCGTGGATCGCGGCGTTCGTCCTGCGCACGATCTCCTACCAGCCGGTCGTCGACCTGTTCACGGAGGCCGGGCTGGTGACCGAGAAGCTCGCCGGACACACGTTCCGGCAGCGCCGGTTCGCCGACGCACACGAACGGGCCGCCGCCTTCGAGGCGCTCGGCCGGCAACAGCTGGACCCGGCAGGCAAGGAGGACGACGGCTACTACCACGCGGACCTGTATCTCTCCCGGCCGTCCGCCGAGGCGGCGGTGCTGCCCATGAAGGCCTTGCTGCCTGCCGGTTGAGCGTGGTGAGGGGGCCACCCCGCCGACCTGTCCGGCGGATCTTCGCGCCCCGTAAGGGGCGCGGGGCTGTTGACATGTGCGGCTCCGCCGCGTGGGCGCGATCAGCCACTGACGGCCCGCAGTCGACGTACGTGGCCGGCCGCGGAGTTCCCCGCACCCCTCAGAGGGCGCTGACCCCCGCCTCTTCGAGCGCCTTGAGCGCCGCGGAGAGCGAGGCGAGCGTCATTTCGTCGACGACGCGGTCGGTGCTCCGGTCGATCCGGGTCGCGATCAGCCCGATGCACAGGCAGGCGTCGTCGACGACCGTGCCGGTCATCATCCTGAGCGTCTCGCGCAGCTGGGCGTTGGCGAAGTCGCCTCCGGTCGGCGACGGGGAGGCGGTGACCACGCCGACCGGCTTGTCGATGAACTCGCCGCTGCTGACGAGCCAGTCGAGCGCGTTCTTGAGCACGCCGGGCACGCCGTGCGCGTACTCGGGGCTGACGATCAGCACCGCGTCGGCCTCCGCCACGGCGGCCCGCAGGGCGGCGACCGGTGCGGGTGCGACGGCGCCCTCGCCGTCGAGGTCGGGGTTGAAGTGGGGGAGGGAGCCGATGTCGGCGATGCGGGCCTCGGCGTCGGCGAGTTCCAGGGCCGTGCGCAGGACGGTGCCGTTGGCCGAACGGTCCCGCAGGCTCCCGGAGATGGCGGTGATCTTCATGGGAAGCGAGCCTACGGGAGCGGTCTTGGCGGAGAATCACCGACCGCCCGCGGGGCGGCTGCGGACGTCCCTTGACACCCCGGCGGGCTGCCACGACGGTTGTCGCGCCCAAAGCCCCGAGCTCCTTCGGAATCCTTGGAGGGACAGTGACGAAACGTTCATGGTGTGCTGCAGCCCTGGCCCTGGTGCTCGCCTCCTCCGCCGGGGTGACGACGGCATCCGCGGCCGTGGCCACGACCCCGGACACGGTGTCGCACCACTCGACGGCGAAGCCGCAGAGAGACAGACCCGACTTGAACGGCCTGCGTATCAAGGCCGTCAACGGCCCGGCCATCTACCTGGTTCTCGACGGCAGGCGCCACTGGATACCCGACCCGGCCACCTACAACAGGCTGTTCCGTGACTGGAACGGCATCGTGTCGGTCCTCGACATCGGGAACATCACGGAGGGCAGCGCGCTCACCAACGGCGCGTTCCTCGGCAAGGCGTCGAACCGGCCCGAGGTCTACCTGTTCAGCAACGGCGTCAAGCGCTGGATCACCAGCCCGGCGGCGATGGACAAGTACTACTTCGCCTGGAACAGGATCGAGATCCTGACCGAGGACGCGGTGAATTTCGTCCCGAACGGCCCGAGCATCTCCTGACACACCACGCTCCGCACGTGGGGCCCGTCGCAGGTTGCGGCGGGCCCTTTTGCCTGCCTCGAACCGGAATCTCTCCGTCAACTTGCTTGCTCGAACAACCTCTTGCTCGGTCGAGCAAGTGTCCGGTACTGTCTTGCTCATGGAAGCAAACAACAGCTCGGTCAAGCAAGACGCCCCCAGTGGCCGGACGTTCACCGAGTCCGCCCGGAGGGCGCAGATCGTCGCCGCCGCCATCGAGGTCATCGCCGAAGTCGGCTACAGCAAGGCCTCGTTCGCACGCATAGCCCGGCACGCCGGGCTCAGCAGCACGGGGATGATCTCGTACCACTTCGCCGGCAAGGACGACCTCATGCGTGAGGTGGTCATCGAGGTCATGCGCGTCGCCGAGGCTTACATGCGGCCGAGGATCGAGGCCCAGTCCGACTGGTCGGCCCGGCTGCGCACGCACATCGAGTCGAACCTGGCCCTGCTCGTCGAGTACCCGAAGCACCTGCCGGCCCTGATCGAGGTGCTGACCAATGTTCGCGGGGACAGTGCGGGGTTGGGCGAGTTCGTCGGTGCGACGGAGGAGATGAACCGCGTCCTGGCGGAGCGCATGCGTGAGGGCCAGCGGGTGGGAGCCTTCCGGGAGTTCGACGCCGACGTGATGGTCCACGCGATGCGCGGCGCCATCGACGAGGTGGTCGGCCGCGCGTCGCGCGAGCCCGGCCTCGACGTGACGGCCTGCGGCCGGGAGCTGGCGGAGATATTCGACCGAGCGACGCGCAACACCGCGCCGTGACGGCACCACGGACAGATGTGCAGACGGACTTACGCATGACGGGGGAAACAGCAATGCACAGCGAACGGGAGAACGGGCAGACGCTGCAGGCGCAGCCGGCCGGGGAGCAGTCGGCCGCGGTGCGCCGCCCGACGGAGAAGGAGAAGGCCGCCGGCCTGCGCCGGCACCTCGCGCGGCAGCTCGTCCTCGAGCTCGCCCTGCCGCTCGGCAGCTACTACGGGCTGCGCGCCGCGGGGTGGGGGCAGTGGCAGTCCCTGGCCGTGGGTGCGCTGCTGAGCGTGCCGTGGATCGTCCACGGCATGGTCCGGCAGCGCAGGGTCGACGCGACCGCGCTCTTCAGTCTGGTCCTGATGTTCGTGGGCACGCTGATGGCCATGGTGACGGGCGACGCCCGGGTGCTGCTGATCCGCGACAGCTGGATCTTCGGCCTGATGGGGCTGTGGGTGCTCGGCACGCTTCCGACGCGGCGCCCCTTCATGCTCGCCATGGGGCGGACGATCGCCGTCGCGAAGACGGGGGAGGCCGGCGCGCGGGAGTGGGAGTCCCGCTGGGAGCAGGACGAGGCGTTCCGGCGGCACATACGCGTGATCTCGGCCGTGTGGGGTGCGGTGTTCACCCTGGACGCAGGGGTGCGCGTGGTGCTGGCCTGCACTCTGCCCGTCGACCTGATCGTGGCGGTCAGCACCGTCCAGTGGCTGGTGGTGCTCGCCGGTCTGCTGGTCTTTCACACCCGCTACATCACCCGGCACGGGCTGAAGGCGTAGCGGGACCAGGGGGTATGGGGGACATGGGGGACATGATGACGGAAATCGATGTGATCGTCGCCGGCGCCGGGCCCACCGGGCTGATGCTGGCCAACGAGCTGGGGCTGGCCGGAGTCCGCACCCTGGTCGTGGAGCGGCTTGCCGAGCGCAGCGGCCAGTCCAAGGCGCTGAGCCTGCAGCCGCGCACCGCCGAGGTGCTGGAGATGCGCGGCTGGCTGGAGCCGCTGCGGCAACGGGCCGTCGGCAGGCTGGAAGGCGGGCACTTCGCCGGGATCCCGCTGGACTACGAGGCCCTCGGCACCCGCTTCCCGTACCAGATCGGCATCCCGCAGCCCCGGGTCGAGGAGTACCTGGAGCAGCGGCTGGCCGCATACGGCATCCCGGTACTGCGCGGCTGCGAACTGACCGGGCTCCGGCAGGACGTTGACAGCGTCACCGTGACCGTCGACGGCCCGGACGGTCCGCGCTCGCTGCGGGCCGCGTACCTGGTCGGGGCCGACGGCAGCCGCAGCCGGGTGCGCAGGGAACTGGGCATCGGCTTCCCCGGCCGGGACGGGCGCGTCTCCATGGTCGTCGCGGACGTCGTCCTCGACGACCCGGGCGGCATCCTGCCCGAGCAGTGGCAGCTGCCGTCCTTCGAGGTCCGCGACGCAACGGGAGCGTTCCTGCTCCCGCTCGGCGACGGACTGCACCGGATGCTGTTCGGCGGACCGGAGCAGCAGGGCCTCGACCGCGACGCCCCGGTCACCGAGGACGAGGTCCGCGTGGCACTGCACCGCGAGCACGGCGACGCCCTCCGGCTCAAGGCGGTCCGCTGGGCGTCCCGTTTCACCGACGCCTCGCGCCAGGCCGAGCAGTACGCCGTCGGCCGGGTGCTGCTCGCCGGGGACGCCGCCCACATCCACCTCCCGGCGGGCGGGCAGGGGCTCAACCTCGGCATGCAGGACGCCGTCAACCTCGGCTGGAAGCTCGCCGCCTGCATCCGGGGACGGGCGCCGGAAGGCCTCCTGGACACCTACCACTCTGAGCGCCACCCGGTCGGTGCGCGGGTCCTGGAGAACACCCGGGCACAGGGCGTGCTGATGATTCCCGACACCGACGTCCGCGCCCTGCGGGCCATCGTGACCGGCCTGTTGGACACGGCGGAGGGCAACCGCCGCATCGCCGGGATGATTTCGGGCCTCGACATCCGCTACGCGATGCCGGGTTCCCCCGAACACCCGCTGCTGGGGCGGCATGTGGCGGACGTCCGGCTGGCCAGCGGCCGGGGTCTGCTGCTGACCTCCGGTGCCCAGCCCGCCCTGGAGGCGCTGATGCGGCCCTGGCAGGACCGGGTCGACCGGACTACGGCTGACCGGGCCGCCGGCATCCCGGGCGGCGATGGTGCGGCGGCCGTGCTGTTGCGCCCGGACGGGCACGTCTGCTGGGCCGGTCCTGCCGACGGCGAGGGACTCGGTGCCGCGCTCGGCCGCTGGTTCGGCGACCCGCAGCCGTAGCGCCCTGTCAGGGGCGCGGGGCTGTTGACATATGCGGCTCCGCCGCGTGCGCGCGACCAGCCGCAACCGACCCGCAGTCGACGCACTGCCCCGGGGGTCCGGGGCACGGCCCCGAGCATCTCGACTGCGGGCGCGTCGTGGCTGGTCGCGCCGTTCCCCGCGCCCCTTACAGGGCGGGGTGCCGGTCAGGGCCGGGCCGGTGCCCGCAGGGCGAGGACGGCCATGTCGTCGTGGCCGTCACTCGGCCGCGCATCGGCAACGGCCTTGCCCAGCACGTCCAGCGGCCGGCCCGCATGGGCCGCGGCGACCTCCGCCACCGTGCGCAGGGCGTCGTCCGTGTCGCGCTCGGGATGCTCGTACAGCCCGTCGGTGAACATCAGCACGGTCGCGCCCGGCGGCAGGACGTGCCGGTGGTCGTGCCGGGGAAGCCCCGGATCGGCCCCCAGCGGCACGTCCGGCTCGCCCGCCAGGTACTGCGACCGCCCGTCCGCGGTGACCACCAGCGGCGGAGGGTGCCCCGCGCTGCTCCACAGCAGCGACCAGCCGCCCTCGCAGGGCTCGATGCGGGTCACGCACACGGTCGCCATCGTGGGGTCGGCGACCGCCTGCAAGGTGCGGTCGAGCCGGGCGAGCAGGGTGCTGGGCAGGACACCGGGCTCGTAGGCCAGGGCCCGCAGCATATTGCGGATCTGTGCCATGGTGGCGGCCGCTTGCACGTCGTGGCCGAGGACGTCGCCCACGATCATCACCCGGGCGCCGTCGGGCAGTACCAGCGCCTCGTACCAGTCGCCGCCGAGCAGGGCCGGTTCGGCCGCCGGCTGGTACAGGGCCCAGGAGGTGAACGGCGCGAGGTCGGGCAGTCTGGGCAGCAGCAGCCGCTGGAACTGCTCGGCGCCGTTGCGGACCTGCTCGTAGAGCCGGGCGTTCTCGATGGCGACGCCCGCCGCCCCGGCGAGGGCGACCACCACGGACTCGTCGTCCGCGTCGAAGGGCCTGCCGTCCCGGCGGTCCGTCAGATAGACGTTTCCGTAGACGCGCCCGCGCACCGAGATGGCCACGCCCAGCAGGCTGTGCATCGGCGGGTGACCCTCCGGGAACCCCGCGGACCGGGGGTCGGCGGCGATGGAGTCCACGCGCAGTGGCCGCGGGTTGCTGATCAGCAGACGCAGCAGCCCCTCGCCGTGCGGCAGCGCGACCCCCTCCAGCCGGGCCCGTTCCGCGTCGTCCAGGCCGACGGGGATGAAGTCGGCCAGCCCGGCGCCCTCTTCGTCGAGGACGCCGAGCGCGCCGTAGCGGGCGCCGACGAGTTCCATGGCGGTGGCGACGATGCGGCGCAGCACCACGGCGAGTTCCAGCTCCCCGCTGACGGAGAGCATGGCCCCCAGCAGCGCCCGCATCCGTTCCTGGGTCCTGGCGAACGCGGCGAGCCGCTCGCCGAGCCGGCCCGGGTCCGCGTCGTCCGCTGCGCTCGTTGCCACGCGTCACACACTAGCGATCCGGCAGCCCGGCGGCCGGAGGCGGCCGGTCAGCCGGAGGGGCAGTCCTTCCAGGCCAGCCGGTAGATGGTGTTGATGGCGCCGTCGGTGGAGTCCATGGTCACGAAGCTGGTGGTCTTCTCCGGGTCCGAGGTCCCGGCCGCCACGGTCAGTTCCGTGTTGACGTTGAAGTTGCGCTGCTCGCCGCAGGGCGACCACACCCGCTGGGCGATGTCGGTGGTGTCCGTGGCCTGCCAGTTGTCGACGAGCGGGCCCTTGAACGGGTGGGAGGCGACGGAGGTGTCCGCCTGCCCCTGGAAGTAGTACGAGGCCTTCTGTTCGGCCGTCGCGCCGGTCTCGAGGTGCGCGAAGCCGCGGTAGTCGGCGCTGGCGATCGCGTAGGTGAAGCCCTGCGGGACGTGGACGATCAGATTGAGCTGACAGTTCTTGCGGAAGTCGGTCGGCGAGGCGCCGATGCCGACCTGGGCGAGGTATTTGCTGTACGTAATGGTGAAGGCGGTGTTGTCCGGGGAGACGGCGATGGCGGCCGAGCCGGCCGGACAGCCCGAGCCGTTGACGGTCGCGATCTCGATCACAATCTTGTCGGGCGGCACATGGATACCGGCCGCCGCCGCGGGCGATGCATTGGTGGCCAATACCGGGGCGCATAAGGCGGCGAGTGCGCTGCCGGTGGCCAGGAATCTGGACATGGGGCTCCCATGGTGGTCGCGACCGTGCTGCCGGGCACGGCCTGGCTGCGGAAACGATGCCGAGCGGATGCGAACGGAAAATTGAGAGCGCAATAATCCGTATCCGTGGGAATCCGGATACCGGATACGAATGCTTCATCAATTCCACACGCCCGTGCAGAAGTCAATACGGTCCGTCCGCAGGGCAAACAGGAATCGGCCGCTCCGGCACCGGCCGGGGAAAATTGTAGGAACCGTACAGTCGGACCCGGCCCCTCCTGACGGGGCCCGCCGCCGACGGGCCGCGGTGCATCGGCAAGGATGACGAGGTGCTCGCTCCCCTGAACCCCGCGGACCCCGGCTTCGCGCGCGACCCGTACCCGTACTACGCGCAGCTGCGCGCCCGCGGCCCCGCGACCCGCGTGCCCCTGGCCAACGGCACCCACGCCTGGCTCGTCACCGGCTACCGGCAGGCCCGGGAGGTCCTGGCCGACCCGCGCTTCTCGAACGTCCCGCCGCAGGGCGCCGGCCGCCCCAGGCCCGACTCCCCGGCCCGGCGCGCCCGCGGGTGTCTGGCCCGCCACATGCTCAACTCCGACGCCCCCGACCACACCCGGCTGCGCCGGCTGACCACCGCGGCCTTCACCCCGCGCCGCGTCGACGCCCTGCGCCCGCGCATCGATCGGCTGACCGACGGGCTGCTCACGGAACTGTCCGGGCGGCTGGCCCGGGAGGGCACGGCCGATCTGGTGGACCACTTCGCCTTCCCGCTGCCGGTCCTGGTCATCGGCGAGGTGCTCGGTGTGCCGGAGGCCGACCGCGCGGACCTGCGCACCTGGACCTATCGGGTCGGGTCGCCCGCCGACGCACTGGAGGACGGCGCGGCCGACGACGCCTGGACGTGCCTGCACGCCTACTTCACCGAGCTGATCGCGACGAAGCGGCACACCCCGGGCGACGACCTGTTCAGCACCCTCGTCCACGACGCCGACGAGGGCGGGCTGGACGACGGCGAACTCCTCGCCATGGCCTTCCTGTTGCTCTTCGCGGGCTACGAGACCACCATGAACCTCCTCGCCTCCGCCGGGCTCCTGCTGCTCACCCACCCGCAGGAACTGGCCGGCGCGCAGCAGGGCGGCCCCGAGCAGTGGGCCGCGGTGACCGAGGAGGTGCTGCGTCACGCGAGCCCCCTGGAGGGGACGACGTGGCGGCGCACGACGGAGGCGGTGGACCTCGGCAGCGGCACGGTCGTACCGGCCGGGGCCTCGGTCCTCGTCGTCCTCGCCGCAGCCGGACGCGACCCCGACTACTTCCCCGAGCCGGACGCCTTCCGGCCCGCCCGCCACCGCTCCGAGGGCGGACGGCCCGCGCCGCACCTGGCGTTCGGCCACGGCCCGCACTTCTGCCTCGGCTCCCGCCTGGCCCGCCTGGAGGCCGCGGTCGCGCTCCCGCGCCTCTTCGCGGCACTGCCGCACCTGCGCCTCGCCGCCGACCCGGAGACGCTTCCGTACCGGCCGGGCCTGCTGGTCCGCGGCCCGCGCACACTGCCGGTGCGCTGCCACGGCGCCCCGTAAGGGGCGCGGGGAACTGCGCGACCAGCCACGACGCGCCCGCAGCCGATGTTCCCGGGGCTTCGCCCCGGACCTCCGAGGTGGTGCGTCGACTGCGGGCCGGTGGGGGTTTGTCGCGCAGTTCCCCGCGCCCCTTACGGGCGCGAAGATGCGGCCGGCGCCCTCAGGCGCTCGGTCGTCAGTTGCCGGACGCCCGACCGGACCGCCCAGAAGAAGACGCCGAGCGAGACGGCCGCCACGGTCACCGAGTCGTAGGGCGCCGGCAGCCGCCCAGAGCCCTTGAACGTGCCGAGCCACGACAGCAGGGTCAGCACCCCCAGGTACACCACCATCCAGGTCCCCGTGCGCAGTTCACCGGCCAGTGAACTGCCGTGGTCGGGGCGCCACATGGTGACGAAGAGCACCAGCCCGGCCAGCACGAGCGGCAGGGCCAGCCGCAGGTCGTGCCATCCGGACCAGTACACGAACTCGCTCGACACCACGAAGCTGAGGGGCGCGATCCAGCGCAGCCCGGGCACCCAGCCGGCCGTGCCGGCGCCGTCCGGCTCGGCCCGGAACACCGCGACGGCGACGGCCGAGGCCGCGTAGATCAGCAGATACATGTCGCCCATGACGCGCACGATGCTCTGCCAGCCGCCGAACGGCAGCAGGAACAGCACGATCACCACGAGGTTGAGCAGCAGCGCGCGTTGCGGAATGCCGCTGCGCCTGTCCACCTGCATGAAGAACCGGGGGAGCGTGCCGTTCTTGGCGAGCGCGTAGGTGTGCCGCGCGTCGATGGCCACCCCGACGTAGGCGGAACCGCCGGGCGAGAGCACGGCGTCCGCATACAGCAGGCTGGACAACCAGTGCAGGTTGAGGATGAGTGCCAGCTGACCGAACGGTGAGTCGAAGTTGACCCCGCGCCAGCCGTGCCCGAGCAGGTGCTCCGGCACGGTGAACAGGAAGGCCACCTGCAGCGCCAGGTACATCAGCAGGGCCAGTGCGATGCCGGTGAGCACCGAAGCGGGAATGGTCTTGCGGGGGTTGGGCGTCTCGCCGGAGAAGTCCAGCGGTGCCTGGAAGCCGTTGACCGAGTAGACGATGCCGCCCCCGGCCAGAGCGGTCAGGCAGGCCGCGTAGCCGTAGGGCGCGAAGCCGCCGTGGTCGGTCAGCCGCCCGGAGTGCCAGCCGGAGGCGAACAGGGCGACGACGGTGACGATCGGTACGACGACCTTGAAGACCGAGACGAGGTTGTTGAGCCGCGCGAACAGCCGTACGGCGAACCAGTTCAGGGCCGTCAGCAGCACGCTGAGCACGACGGCGACGCCCAGTCCGGAGAGCGTGAGCGTGTGACCGTTGTAGATGCCCGGCCAGTAGTGCGCCATGTACTGCATGATCGCGCTGATCTCGGCCGCGGTCCCGCCCACCGACAGCAGCACCGACCAGCCCACCAGCGTGCCGACCAGCCGGCCGCTGGCGTACAGCGGCCAGCGCACCGTGCCGCCGCCCTCCGGCCGGCTGGCCCCCAGCTCGATCATCACCAGGGCCACCAGCGCGCACAGCAGTCCCGCACCGATCCACGACAGCAGCGCCGCCGGACCGGCCGTCTGTGCCGCGTACATCGCGGCGAACAGCCAGCCGGAACCGACGATGTTGGAGAAGCCGATGGCCGTCAGACCCCAGAAGCCGAGGTCCCGGTGCAGCCGCCGCTCCTGCGCGAGCACGGTCGGCGCGACGCCGTCCCCCGCGACGCGCCCTTCGGGTTCCGTCCCGTCCGGATCCGCCTGTGACATGACACGGCCCTCCTCGTCCCCTGGTTCCGGGCCATGATCCTTCTCCCGCGGAGAGGACGCCAGTGTCAGGGCTGGAGCAACCGGAGTTTGACGACGGGATGCCCTAACCGGCGGACGACGGGCGGAGTTTGAGCCGCACCTCCAGCTCGTGCTCGCCCGGAACCGTTCCCTGGTCCTCCACGTCGAACGCCGCCGCGAGCTCCTGCCGGACCTGGCGGACGGGATCCGCCGCGCCGAAGAGGTCGACGCTCACGGGGGCCGACAGCGCGACCGGGACGCCCTTCGACGGCACGCTGCGGGTGCGGGCGTCGACGACCATGCACCAGACCATACGGCCGGCCGTGTCGGCGGACGCGGCCGTGACCTCGCTGCGCGACTCCGCCTCCAGCTCGGGAAAGGCCGCTTCCAGGGAGCGGAAGACCGCGCCCGCGTCCTCGTGGCCGCAGGCGGTCAGATGCACACTGACGTGGTCGGCACTCTCGACGTGACCCCCGTGATCCGCACGGTCGTGGACGCTCATGACCCGGTGCTCCTGTCGTGGCGGCAGTGTCACTGTCGACCGTACGAGACGCCGGGCCGACCGGCACCAGCACCAGGGCCAACCGGGCCCTTCCCGCCCGGCCACCCCCGGCGGAAGACTTCCGTCAAGATCATTACGAGACAGCAGGATTGGCGCCCGAACCGGTTCTGGGGCGAAGGTCCTTGCGGCTACAACGTGATCGTCAAGCAGCGCTGCTGCCCGTTCCCCACAAGGGAGAGACCATGAAGCGGATCCGTACGGCCGTCATCACGGCCGTAGCGGTCTTCGCCATCGCCCAGCCGTCCTTCCCCGCCGCAGCGGCGGGCGGCGACGGCTGGACCCTGCCGGCCTGCAACCGGGTCACCGGCGACGGGGCCGTCACCTTCACCACCGACGACGGCAGGACCCTCGCTCCCACCACCGGCACCCTCCGGCAGACCGGCTACACGCACGGCCTGGTGGCCCTGGAGACCGCCGACACGCTGCTCGCCACGCACAACAGCACCCTGCAGATGTCGGCCGACGCCGGCTGCACCTGGACCCCGGTCGCCACGCTCGCCAGCAGCTCCAGCCGGCTCACCGCGGCCCGCGGGGACCGCGCCTTCGCCTGGGAGCCGAACGGGCGCCACCTCGCCCGCGTGGACGGCCGCACCGTCACCGCGCTGAAGCCGCCCACGACCGCCATCACCGGCCTGGGCACCGACCGCGCCCACCCGGACCACGTGCGCCTCGCCGGCAAGGACGGGTGGCTGTACGACTCGACGGACGCGGGCGCGAGCTGGCGGCGCACCGGAACCCTGGCCTTCCCCCGGGGGACGGGCATCTACTCCGTCGCCTTCGACCCCGCGGACCCCGACCACGCGGTCGTGGGCGCCATGGTGCGCGGCGGCGCGGTGACCACCGACGGCGGCGCCACCTGGAGCCCCGTCACCGGCCTGTCGGGCACCGCGGGCGGCTCCGCGAACCTCTTCCGCGCTGCGGTCTCGCCCGCCGACCCCTCCGTGGTCTACGCGCTGGGCATCGACCTCGTCGAGGCCGCCCCGGGCGCGGCCACCGAGGGCCGCCACCTGTACCGGTCGACCGACGGCGGCCGCACCTTCGCCAAGGCCGTCGACGACTCGGGGGCGACGAAGCTGACCAACAGCACCCTGCTCGCCCCGAGCCCCGCCGACCCGGACGTCCTGTACTTCGAGTTCGGCACCTGGTTCCAGGGCGA
The DNA here is from genome assembly GCF_053594995.1 of Streptomyces sp. NPDC002536. Lineage (NCBI taxonomy): Bacteria > Bacillati > Actinomycetota > Actinomycetes > Kitasatosporales > Streptomycetaceae > Streptomyces > Streptomyces sp. NPDC002536. Next base: position 2,858 of record NZ_JBSFWU010000120.1, on the reverse strand, counting down.
GGGGACGGATCTGTTCCGCTTCGACGCCGCCACGGGCACGGTCACCAAGACCCACAACCGCTACGACGGCATTTCCGCCATCGCCTTCCACCCGGCCCGGCCGAATGTGATGTACCTGGGGGTCGAGGAAGTGCGCGTGGACGAGCGGCCGTAGGGGCCGTACGCGGCGCGCGTGTCGCGCACTCGTTCGGCTGAGTTCCGCGGCCCGGCCGATTGCGGCGCGCCCTGCGCGGTAGCGATGAAGTGCCGACCGGCTCGCGGCCGCCCATGGCCGCACCGGTGCGGCACTCCCGCCGTCCCGGAAAGGCAGGCCCTCCATGCCGATGCGTCGTCCGCTGCGCACCGTCCTCCCGGTCGTCCTGGCGGCAGGACTGACCGGCACAGGGCTCACCGTGGCCCCGCCCGTCTCCGCCGCCCGCACGACCGGCCCGCGGACGGGCCATGCGGTCACCCGGGCCGTCATGGGCGGGATCGTGCGCGGCGGGGTGCCCGGTGTACTGGGCCAGGCCAGGGAGGGCGGGCACGTGTGGAACGCCTCGTCCGGGCTCGCGGACACCGGGCGGGCCCGGGCCCCGCGGCCCGGCGACCGCTTCCGCATCGGCAGCAACACCAAGACCTTCGTCGCCACCGTCGTGCTGCAGCTGGAGGCCGAGCACCGGCTCGCCCTCGGGGACACGGTGGAGCACTGGCTGCCGGGCGTGGTCCACGGCAACGGCCACGACGGCAGCCGCATCACCGTCCGCCAACTCCTCAACCACACCAGCGGAATCTACGACTACACCACCGATCCCGCCCTCGCCGCCAAGGCGTTCGGCAGGGACTTCCTCCGCCACCGCTTCGACACCTACCGGCCCCGGGACCTCGTCCGGACCGCCATGGCGCACCGGCCGGTCTTCGCGCCGGGCGCCGGATGGAGCTACTCCAACACCAACTACATCCTGGCCGGGATGATCATCGAGAAGGCGACGGGCCACTCGTACGCGACCGAGATCCGAAGACGCGTCATCCGACCGCTCCGCCTGCACGCCACCACCGTCCCCGGCACCTCGCCCCGCATCCCCCGCCCCGTCGAGCGCGGATACCTGAGACTCCCCGGCGAGCCTCCCGGCACCGCCCTGCACGACGTCACGGCGATGAACCCCAGCGTCGCCGGGGCGGCGGGCGGGATGATCTCGTCGGTGGGCGACCTCCAGTCCTTCTACCGCGCACTGCTGCACGGCCGGCTGCTGCCCGGGCGCCAGCTCGGGGAGATGCTCACGACCGTGGACACCGGGGTCCGGGAGATCGGGCGGTACGGGCTGGGCATCGACGAGCAGCGGCTCTCCTGCGGCACGACGGTGTGGGGCCACGGCGGCGGCATCCCCGGATTCCTCTCCCTGGTGAACAGCACGCGCGACGCCGGCCACACCGCGGCGTTCAGCATCAACGCCTACGGCTTCGCCTTCGACCTGCTCGCCCTGCTCGAAGCGGAGTTCTGCGGCAAGGCCCCGGCCCCGCAGGCGCGGGCCGTCTCCGGCGCACCGGCGCCCGGATTCCGCTGAGGCCGCCCCCATGCCCCGCACACCGGCCCGCTGCTACCACTTCATCAGCCACCGCACCATCCGCGCCGCCCTGGGGGACCGCCCCCGCCGCGACGTGCGCTGGATCCCTGCACGCCCGGGAACGGTGTGCGCCGAGATCGGCAGCGGCGGCGGCTTCTACACCGCGGAACTGGCCCGCCACCTGGGCCCGCAGAGCCTGCTCGTGGCCCTGGACCCGGCCGCGGCGGACACCCCGCACGAGCCGCCCGCCGCACCGGGCGCCCGCACCGCGTACATCGCCGGGGACGGCTGTGCCCTGCCCTTCGCCACAGCCTCCCTCGACGCCCTCCTCTACAGCTACAGCCTGGAGGAAATGCCCGACGCGCGGGCCGCGTTGACCGAGGCCGAACGCGTGCTGCGCCCGGGCGGCCAGGTGGTGCTGTTCCTGTGGCGGCCCGTGCTCCACGCCCGGCGCGCCGCGTCCGTCCTCGCCCTGTGCCGCGAGCGGTTCGAGGTGGTGCGGGCGGAGCGCGGGATGCAGAACCTGCGGCTGGCCTGCCGGAAGCCGTGACCGGCCGCTGCGGCCGCTGCGGTCACGACACGCCGCAGTCCTGCAGGTCGCCGGTGTACTCGGTGATGTCGGGATCCCAGATGTAGCCGGCGCTGTTGGCCCACTGGACCCCGTTGCGCCCGGGCCGTTCGATACCGAGCACCAGCCGCTTGCCGTTGTTGTCGTTGATCTTGCAGACCCCGGCGACGTCGTCGCCGGCCCACGCGGTGCCGACCTGCGGGGTGCTCAGACCGGGACCGGAGTACATGGCGGTGTCGACCCGGGGGTGGACGCCCTTGCCGTAGCCGTTGCAGCTCGGCAGATCGCCGGTGTACTCGACGATGTCGAGGTCCCAGAGGTAACCGGCGGTGTTGGCCCACTGGACGCCGTTGCGCCCCGGCCGCTCGATGCCCAGCACCAGACGCTTGCCGTTGTTGTCCAGGACCTGGCAGATGCCGGCCACGTTGTCGCCGGCCCACGCCGTGCCGATCTGCGGGGTGCTCAGGCCGGGGCCGAAGTAGATGCCGGTGTCGACCCTGGTGTGGATCTCCCGGCCGGCACCGGTGATCCGGGCTGCCGACGCCGGTGTCCCGGCGCCGTGCTGCGCCGCCGATGTCGATGCCGATGCCGGTACGGCCATGGCCATGGTCAGGGCCGCGCACGCCGCAACGGCGACGGACAGCCATCGCCGCCGCCTCACCGCGCCTGGAGACGATCGTCTTCGGCCCGGCGGATTTCATGGCCTCGATCAACATGAAGTCGCTCGTGGCGGCTGTTCGCCGACCACG
>NZ_JBSFWU010000119.1:0-21491 GCF_053594995.1 Streptomyces sp. NPDC002536 | reverse complement strand
CGTCTCCGGCGGATCTTCGCGCCCCGTCAGGGGCGCGGGGAACTGCGCGATCAGCCACCGACGGCCTGCAGCCGACGCACCACCCCAGGGGTCCGGGGCGCAGCCCCTGGGGGAGTCACAGCCCCGCGCCCCTTACGGGGCGCAGCCGTGCGCCGCCAGCAGGTCGCCCAGGGCCTCCTCGTGGGCGGCTGCCGGGCCGAGGGACAGTTCCAGTTGCTTGGCCCACGCGTGGTAGCGGTGCAGCACGTAGTCCGTGTCCGCGCCGAAGCCGCCGTGCAGGTGCTGCGCGGTCTGGACGACGCGGCGCACGCCCTCCGCGGCCCAGATCTTCGCCACGGCGACGTCCGCGGCCGCCGGGAGGGCGCCTTCCGCGCCCGACTCCATGCGCCAGGCGGCCTGCCACAGGGTGGCCTCCATGGCGCGCAGGTCGATGTAGCGGTCGGCCGCCTGGACGGCCACGGCCTGGAAGGTGGCCAGGGGATGGCCGAACTGCTCGCGTTTCGCGGTGTATTCGCCCGTCATCCGCAGGACCGCCTCCCCCAGGCCGAGCGCCAGCGCGCAGGTGCCGGTGGCCAGCAGACAGCGCAGCCACTCCCAGGCGCCCTCGGCCGTGACGACCTCCCCCTCGCCCACGTGGACGGATTCCAGGGTGGCCTGCGCGTACGGCTCGCCGCTGGTGGAGACCTGGCCGGCGAGGGTGACCCCGGAGCGGTCCGGGGGTACGAGGGCGAGGACGGTGCGTCCGCCGTCCGTGCGGGCCGGGAGCAGGATCCGGTCGGCGCTGCGGGCCCAGGGCACGGCGGTCTGCAGCCCGTCCAGGCGCAGGCCGCCGGTCACCGGGCGGGCGGTGACGGCCAGTTCGGCCCCGTCGTGCCCGGTACGGCCGTGGGCGGCCACGGTCACGACGAGTTCGCCGCTGCCGATCAGCGGCAGCAGCCGCTCCGTCCCGGCGCTGCCGAACCTCCGCAGGGCCAGGGCCGCGGCGCCGGTCTCCAGCAGCGGCACCCGGGCCAGGACCTTCCCCGCCTCGCGCAGCACCAGGCACAGGGCCACGGGCCCGAGTCCCGCGCCGCCGTACTCGACCGGAACGGGCAGGCCCAGCAGGTCGGCCGCGGCGAGCCGGCGCCACAGCGCGCGGTCGACGTCGTCGGCGACGGCGCCGGGGACGAGCGCCGGGCTGGGCACGCCGTCCGGGGCGACGCCGGAGAGGACGGCCCCGGCCGCTTCGGCAACCGCCTGCTGCTCCTCGGTGAAGGTGAAGTCCATGGCCTGCCGCCCTTCGCACGCCGACCGGTCCGAGATATCTGACGGTCCGTCAAGATAGGGCAGGCGTCCGCAAGGGGGAACAGGGCGGCGGAAGTTGGACCCGGCTCAGCTGTCGAAGTCCAGCTCCACCTCCTCCGTCACCGGATGCGACTGGCAGGCCAGCACATAGCCGGCGTCCAGCTCCTCCTGCTCCAGGGCGAAGTTCCGGTCCATCCGCACCTCGCCGGCCACCAGGCGGGCCCGGCACGTCCCGCACACCCCGCCCTTGCAGGCGTAGGGCGCGTCGGAGCGGTTGCGCAGCACCGTCTCCAGCAGCGATTCCCCGTCCTGCACCGGCCAGTTGCCGCTGCGTCCGTCCAGCGTCGCGGTGACCGTGCTGCGGTCGGGGGCGGGCGTCGCGGCGGGGCGGGCGTCCGCCGCCGGTGCGTCCGCCACGTGGAAGATCTCCTCGTGGATGCGGTCCCGGGCGACTCCCAGGCCGCGCAGGGCCCGTTCGGCGCCCTGGACCAGACCGTGGGGGCCGCACAGGAACCAGCCGTCCACGGCCTCCACCGGCAGCAGGGCGGGCAGCAGCCCGGCGAGCCGCTCCTCGTCCAGCCGCCCGGAGGCGGGCCCGGCCTGCTGGTCCTCGCGGGAGAGGACCTGTACGAGCTGGAACCGCTCCGGATAGCGGTCCTTGAGGTCCGCCACCTCGTCCAGGAACATCGTCGACGCCGTCGTGCGGTCGCTGCGCACCAGGGTGAACCGGGCCGTGGGCTCCCGGGCGAGCAGGGTCGAGACGATGCACAGCACCGGCGTGATCCCGCTGCCGCCGACGACCGCCGCGAACCGGCCCGGGCGCGGCTCCAGCACGAACCGCCCTGCCGGAGGCATCACCTCGACGACGTCCCCGGCCTTCAGTTCCTTGAGGGCGTAGGTGGAGAACACGCCGCCGTCCACCAGCCGCACCGCCACCCGCAGCGCTTCCAGCCCCTCCGCGCCGGGCTCGGGCGCCCGGCCGCAGATGGAGTAGGTGCGGCGTATCTCCGCGCCGTCGACCGTGCGGCGCAGGGCGAGGTGCTGGCCCGGGGCGTGCCGGAACTCCGCGCGCAGCGCGGGCGGCACGGCGAGGGTCACGGCGACCGAGTCGTCGGTGAGCGGGTCGACGGCTGCCACCTGCAGGGGGTGGAAGGCGCCGTGGCGGGCCGCTGCCATCTACAACTCCTTGAAATGGTCGAACGGTTCACGGCATGCCTCGCAGCGGCGCAGGGCCTTGCAGGCGGTGGAGGAGAAGCGGCTCAGCACGGTGGTGTCGGCGGAGCCGCAGTGCGGGCAGCGCACAGGTTCCGGCCGGCCTGCGGGCCCGGCGGCGCGCCGGGTGGGGCCCAGCCCCACGGCGACCGGACCCGCGGCCCGGGCGCCCGGCCGGGGCGGCGCTATCCCGGACTCGGCCAGTTTGCGGCGCCCTTCGGCCGTGATGTCGTCCGTGGACCAGGCGGGGGCGAGCACGGTGCGCACGGACACCTCGGCCTGACCGTGCTCGTGCAGCACGCGCTCGATGTCCGCCGCCATCGCCTCGACGGCGGGGCAGCCGGTGTAGGTGGGGGTCAGCTCCACCTCGACGCGACCGGGGCCGAGGACGTGCAGCCCGCGCAGGACGCCCAGTTCGGCAAGGCTGACGACGGGCAGCTCGGGGTCGGGGACCGCTCCGGCCAGGGCCCGGAGCTCCTCTTCGAGGGGGGTGGGTGCCGTCACCATGCCGCCCCCGGGTGGCTGCGGTGCAGGTGCTGCATCTCGGCGAGCATCCGTCCGAACGGCTCGGTGTGGATGCCCTGGCGCCCGGCACCCGCCGTCCAGGCGCCTTCCTGGGGGCCATTGGGCAGGGTCAGGCCGGCGCGGCGGACGACCTCCGTGACGTGCACGGTCCAGCCGTCGCGCAGGGCCTCGCGGTCGGCGGGCAGTCCCTCGACCGGTGCGAACAGTTCGCCCGTGTACCGCCAGAGGGCGTCGAGGGCGCGCTGCATCCGGGCGTGGCTCTCCTCCGTGCCGTCGCCGAGGCGGAGCGTCCAGTGCTCGGCGTGGTCGAGGTGGTAGGCGACCTCCTTGACGGCCTTCGCCGCCAGCGGGGCGAACGGCCCGTCACCGTCGGCCAGTTGGCCGTAGAGCAACTGCTGGTACACGGAGAAGTACAGCTGGCGGGCGATCGTGTGGGCGAAGTCCCCATTGGGCTGCTCGACGAGCTGGACGTTGCGGAAGGCGCGCTCCTCGCGGAGGAAGGCCAACTCGTCCTCGTCGCCGGCGAGGGAGAGCAGGGCGCGGGCCTGGCCCAGCAGGTCCAGGGCGATGTTGGCGAGCGCGACCTCCTCCTCCAGGACCGGGGCGTTCCCGGCCCACTCCCCCAGCCGGTGGGAGAGGATCAGGGCGTCGTCGCCCAGGGCGAGTGCGGCCGTCACGGGTACGCGGTTCACAGGTGCCGCACTCCTTCCGGGATCTCGTAGAAGGTCGGGTGGCGGTAGGGCTTGTCGGCGGCGGGCTCGAAGAACGGGTCCTTCTCGTCCGGCGAGGAGGCGGTGATCGCGGCGGAGGGCACCACCCAGATCGAGACGCCCTCCGAGCGGCGGGTGTAGAGGTCGCGGGCGTTGCGCAGCGCCATCTCCGCGTCCGGGGCGTGCAGGCTGCCGGCGTGGGTGTGCGACAGGCCGCGCCTGCTGCGCACGAACACCTCCCAGAGCGGCCAGTCGGTGCCGGTCATGCCGCTGCCTCCTCGTGCTTGTCGTGCTGCTCGTGATTCCCGTGATTCCTGTGATTTCCGTGCTTCGCGGCGTACGCCGCGGCCGCTTCGCGCACCCAGGTGCCTTCCTCGTGGGCCCGCCTGCGGCGCTCGATGCGCTGCTCGTTGCACGGGCCGTTGCCGCGGAGCACCTCGTGGAACTCGTCCCAGTCGATGGCACCGAAGTCGTGGTGGCCGCGCTGCTCGTTCCAGCGCAGGTCGGGGTCCGGCAGGGTCAGGCCGAGGGACTCGGCCTGGGGGACGCAGATGTCGACAAAGCGCTGGCGCAGCTCGTCGTTCGAGTGCCGCTTGATCTTCCAGGCCATGGACTGTGCGGAGTGCGCCGAGGCGTCGTCGGGCGGGCCGAACATCATCAGGGACGGCCACCACCAGCGGTTCACCGCGTCCTGCGCCATGGCGTGCTGGGCCTCGGTGCCGCGGCCGAGGGCGAGGAGGAGCTCGTAGCCCTGGCGCTGGTGGAAGGACTCCTCCTTGCAGATGCGGATCATGGCGCGGGCGTAGGGGCCGTAGGAGCAGCGGCAGAGCGGGACCTGGTTGGTGATCGCGGCGCCGTCCACGAGCCAGCCGATGGCGCCGACGTCCGCCCAGGTCAGGGTGGGGTAGTTGAAGATCGAGGAGTAGCGCTGGCGGCCCGAGTGGAGCTTGTCGAGCAGCTCCTCGCGGCCGGTGCCCAGGGTCTCGGCGGCGCTGTAGAGATACAGGCCGTGGCCGGCCTCGTCCTGCACCTTGGCCATCAGGATCGCCTTGCGGCGCAGCGAGGGCGCGCGGGTGATCCAGTTGGCCTCGGGCTGCATGCCGATGATCTCGGAGTGGGCGTGCTGGGCGATCTGCCGCACCAGCGTCGCGCGGTAGGCGTCGGGCATCCAGTCGCGCGGCTCGATCCGCTCGTCGGCGGCCAGTGCGGCATCGAACACCGCCTCCGGCGCTTGTGCGTCCGGCACCGTCGTCGTCATCCCGTGCCCCCTGTGCTCTCTCGTCCTGCTCCCTACCGACCGATCGTTCGGTTCAATGGTGTGCCGAGCGCTCGGAGGGTGTCAAGCCTGGTGTCGAGCCTGTGGATAACCCGTGCGCGCTGGGCCTCACGGGGCGGCGTGGGTACCGTTCGGGTGCACGCCGCCAGGCGGCGATCCGGGGAAGGCGCTGGGCAGACGGGGTTTCGGGGATGGACGGCACGACGGACGGCAGGGCTGCGGAGAGCGGCGAGGAACACGGTGAGGAAAGCGGTGACGCGAGCATCGGGAAGGGCGGGGTGGCCGGGCTCTCCCTGCCCGCGCGCGTCGTCGTCGGCGCCGCTGCGGTGGCGGTGGCCCTGGCGGCCGCCGTGCACCTGATCATGGTGTTCCTGCACGTGGCACCGCAGAACACGGTGAGCAGACAGCACGCCGCGGCCATCGACAGATACGTGTACCCGGAATTCGAACAGAACTGGAAGTTCTTCGCTCCGAACCCGCTCCAGCAGAACACCGCCGTCCAGGTCCGTGCCGAGCTGCGCAGACCGGACGGGAGCACCACGGTCACCTCCTGGACGGACCTCTCCGCCCAGGACGGCGCCGCCATCCTGCACAACCCCTTCCCCAGCCACACCCGCCAGAACGAGCTCCGCCGCGCCTGGGACTTCTACGCCGGCACGCACGACGCGCGCGAGGAGCCCGTCGGCCTGCGCGGACGGCTCGCCGAGCAGTACGTGCGCCGCATCGCCGTCGCCCGCCTGGGCGCCGAGCGCGACGGGCTCCCGGTCGACCGCATCCAGGTGAGATCCGTGACCGTCCCCATCGCCCCGCCGCCCTGGAGCGACGAGAAGGCCGACACCAAGCCGGTGTACCGCGTCCTGGCCTGGTGGCCGGTCACCACCGACGACCGCGTGGAGGCGGGCAGATGAGCACTACGTCCACGGCTGCTGCGACGGGTTCGACGGGGTCCACGGGCTCCGCGCTGCTGCGCGGCCTCGACCGGGTCACCGGGTCGTCGCTGGGCCGCTACCAGACCGCCGTGCTGCGGATCGGCCTCTCCTTCGCCTGGGTCGGCTACCTGCTGCGCGAGTGGCCCAACCGCCGTGAGCTGTACGGGCCCGCCGCGCCGTGGAGTTGGGGCATGGCCCGTGAACTCACCGGCGACAACCACGCGTTCACCGCACTCATGTGGTCGGACAGCACGGTGTGGTTCGAGAGCGTCTACGTGTTCGCGATCGTCAGCGGTGTGCTGCTGATGCTCGGGTGGCGCACCCGGACCATGGCCGTGCTCTCCATGATCGGGGTGCTGTCGTTGCAGAACCGCAGCGTGTTCGTGGGGGACGGCGGCGACAACGTCTTTCACCTGATGGCCCTTTACCTGATCCTCGTCCGCTGCGGACAGGTCTGGTCCCTCGACGCACGGCGGGCGGCCCGGCGTGCGCAGGCCCCCGGGCGGGACAGCGACCGGGACGTCACCGGCATCGTGCTGTGGGTGCTGTGCGGCCTCGCCCTGGCCGCGGCGCAGCTCCTCACCGACACGCGGATGACGTGGACGGACCGGGGGCCCCTGCCCGGCATCGGCTGGGCGGCGGCCCTGTGGGGGCTCTGGCTCGTCCAGGGGCTGTGGTGGCTGGTCTGCCGCCGGGCGCCGGGGGAGCCGCGCACCGTGCTCGACATGATCGCCCATCTCGCGCACAACGGCGCCCTGTTGGTGATCATGGCGGAGGTCTGCCTGATCTACGCCACGGCGGGCTGGTACAAGATCCAGGGCTCGCGCTGGCAGGACGGCACCGCGCTCTTCTACCCGATGCACATCGACTACTTCTCGCCGTGGCCCTCGCTGTCGCATGCGCTGGCCGCCAGTTCGGTGGTGGTGCTGCTGCTGAGCTACGGGACGGTCGCGGTGCAGGTCGCGTTCCCGTTCACGCTGCTCGACCGGCGGGTGAAGAACGTGCTGCTGGCCTTGATGATGGCCGAGCATGTGGGGATCGCGGTGATGTTGGGGCTGCCGTTCTTCTCGCTGGCGATGATCGTGGCCGATGCGGTGTTTCTGCCGACGGGCTTGCTGCGGTGGGTGGGGGGTGCTGCGGGGCGGTTGTTTCCCCGATCCCGCCCCTTCCCGAAACCGGGGGCCGTGCCCCCGGGCCCCCGTCGGGGCTCCGCCTCGGACACCGAGGTGGAGTGTCGGCTGCGGGCCGGTGGGGGCTGATCGCGCCCACGCGGCGGAGCCGCATGATGTAACAGCCCCGCGCCCCTGACGGGGGACGGGAGCCCCGTAGGCTGAGGCCCATGACCACCGAGGACGACGCCAGGGACGCTGCCCTGCGGCGATGGGCTGCCGACGCACCCGGCGCCGTGCTGCTCGATGGGTTTCACGCGCTCAAGCACGCCCTGCGCTTCGGGGCCGAGGTCGGGGCCGCCCTCACCACGGACAAGGCGGCCACGCTGGCGCTCGCCCGTGACCTGGCCGGCGATCTGACGGACGTGCTCGACGCCCTCCTGGTCGAGGTGCCCGTGCAGACCCTGCGCGAGCTCGTGCCCCGGGTGCACCCCACCGGGGTTGCCGCCCTGGCCGCCCGGCGCGACCGGCAGGCCAACCTGGCGGCCCTGGCGCAGCAGCCCCGCCGGGCACCCGTGGTCGTCCTGGACAACCCCCGCAACCTCGGCAACGTCGGCGCCGTGATCCGCCTGGCCGCCGGCATCGGGGCCACGGGCGTGATCACCACCGGCGACCTCGACCCCTGGCACCCGAACGCGGTGCGCTCCGGCGCGGGACTGCACTACGCCACGGCCGTGGAGCGGCTCCAGCTCGAACAGCTCCCCTCCGGGCCGCTGTTCGTGCTGGACCCGGAGGGCGAGGACATCCGCTCCGTGCCCCTCCCCGACGACGCGCTGATCGCCTTCGGCTCCGAGCGGCACGGGATCTCGCCCGAGCTGCGGGCGAGGGCGACCCGGCTGGTCGCCCTGCCCATGCGGCCCCAGGTGTCCAGCTACAACCTCGCCACCAGCGTGGCCATGGCGCTCTTCCACTGGGGCGGTCCGGCGCCCGCGTAGCGGTCAGGCCTGGCGCCGTACCTCCACCATCCGGAAGCGGGAGGCGACGAACGCGCTGTCGCAGAGCACCGCGTTGGCCGCGGGGTTGCCGCCGGAGCCGTGGAAGTCCGAGAAGGCGGCCGTCTGGTTGACGTACACCCCGCCCGTGAGGTTCAGGGAGAGCTGGGCGCACTCCTCCAGGCAGGCCTCCTCCACCAGCCGCTCGACCTCCGGCGACGTGGTGTACGCGCCGACGGTCATGGCGCCCTTCTCCCGCACCGTGCGGCGCAGCAACTGCACCGCGTCCTCGGCGGAGTCGACCGCGACCGCGAAGGACACCGGCCCGAAGCACTCCGAGAAGTAGGCCGCCTCGGCGTCCGGCTTGGCGCCGTCCAGCTTCACGATCACGGGCGTGCGCACCGTGGCACCGGGGAAGTCCGGGTTGGCCAGCGTCCGCGAGGCGAGGGCGACTTCGCCGAGCCGGCCCGCGACGTCGATCCGCTCCTTGACCTGGTCGTTGACGATGGCGCCCAGCAGGGCGTTGGCCCGGGCGTCGTCGCCGAGCAGCCCGTCCACCGCCGCGGCCAGGTCGGCCACGACCTCGTCGTACGTCTTGTGCCCGGCGTCGGTGCCGATGCCCTCGCGCGGGACGAGCAGGTTCTGCGGGGTGGTGCACATCTGGCCGCTGTAGAGGGACAGCGAGAAGGCGAGGTTGGAGAGCATGCCCTTGTAGTCGTCGGTGGAGTGGACGACGACGGTATTGACCCCGGCCTTCTCCGTGAAGACCTGTGCCTGGCGGGCGTTGGTCTCCAGCCAGTCGCCGAAGGCTGTGGAGCCGGTGTAGTCGACGATGCGGATCTCCGGGCGCACCGCAAGGGACTTGGCGATGCCCTCGCCGTCCCGCTCGGCGGCCAGCGCGACCAGATCGGGGGAGAAGCCGGCCTCCCGCAGCACCTCGCGCGCCACCTGCACGGTGAGCGCCAGGGGCAGCACCGCCCGCGGATGGGGCTTGACCAGAACGGCGTTGCCCGTGGCGAGCGAGGCGAACAGGCCCGGGTAGCCGTTCCACGTGGGGAAGGTGTTGCAGCCGATGAGCAGCGAGATCCCGCGCGGTACCGCGGTGAACTCCTTGCGCAGCTCCAGGGGATCGCGCTTGCCCTGCGGCTTGACCCACTCCGCGGACCGCGGCGCCGCGCCCGTCTGCTCGGCGAGGGCGTAGACCACGGCCTCCAGGCCGCGGTCCTGGGCGTGCGGCCCGCCGGCCTGGAACGCCATCATGAACGCCTGGCCGCTGGTGTGCATGACCGCGTGGGCGAACTCGTGCGTCCGGGCGTTGATCCGGGCCAGGATCTCCGCACAGACCGCGGCCCGCGCCTGCGGCCCCGCCTCCCGCCACGCCGGCATGGCCGCACGCATGGCGGGCAGCAGGACGTCGACGTCGGCATGCGGATACTCGATGCCCAGCGGGAAGCCGTACGGCGAGACCTCGGAGCCCGCCCAGCCGTCCGTCCCCGGCTGGTCCAGCTCGAAGCGGCCGTCCCGCAGCGCCTCGAAGGCGGCCTGCCCCTCGGCCGCGCCCAGGCTGCCCGGCATGCCGTCCCCGCCGTAGGCCTTCGGGTGCTCGGGGTACGGGGACCAGTAGCCGCGGGAGCGGATGGTCTCCAGGGCCCGGTCGAGCGTGGGGCGGTGCTTCTCGGTCAACTGGTCGGTGCTGAGTCCGGCGGTCACGTCTGACCAACTCCTCGTCGAGTGGGCGGAAGACAAGCGGAAAGACAAAGCGGCTGGGACGAAGGCGAGCGGGGCGAATTCGAGCGGCGCAGGCATCCGGGGGGCCGGAAGCACCCCCGATGGATACAGTAACCGAACGATCGGTCGGGACAAGGGGGCCCGGCGAACCTGTGGACAACTCATCGGGGAGGATCACAGCCATGACCGCCATCGAGCCCGCCCGTACCGTCGCCGTCGTCGGCACCGGAACCATGGGCCAGGGCATCGCCCAGGTCGCACTGCTCGCAGGCCATCCCGTGCGGCTGTACGACGCGGTACCCGGCCGCGCGGAGGAAGCGGAACGTTCCGTCAGGGCCCGGCTCGACCGTCTCGTGGCCAAGGGGAGGCTCGCGGGGGCCGAGCGCGACGCGGCCGCCGCCCGGCTGCGCCCCGCCGCGCGCCTGGCGGACCTCGCCGGTCCCGCGGACCGCACGGCCCTGGTCATCGAGGCGATTCTGGAGCAACTCGACGCCAAGCAGAAGCTGTTCGGCGAGCTGGAATCGGTCGTTCCCGACGACTGCCTGCTGGCCACCAACACCTCCTCCCTGTCGGTGACGGCGATCGGCGGCGCCCTGCGCCGGCCCGGCCGCTTCCTCGGGCTGCACTTCTTCAACCCCGCCCCGCTGCTGCCGCTGGTGGAGGTCGTCCGCGGCCACGCCACCGACGCGGCCGCCGCCGAGCGGGCGCGCGCGACCGTGGCCGCCTGGGGCAAGACCCCCGTGACCTGCACCGACACCCCGGGCTTCCTCGTCAACCGGATCGCCCGGCCGTTCTACGCCGAGGCCTTCCGGGTGTACGAGGAGCGCGCCGCCGACCCGGCGACGATCGACGCCGTGCTGCGCGGGTCCGGCGGCTTCGCGATGGGCCCCTTCGAACTGACCGATCTCATCGGCCAGGATGTGAACAACTCCGTCACCCGTTCGGTCCATGAATCCTTCTTCCACGACCCGAAGTTCACGCCCTCGCTCGCCCAGCAGCGCCTCGTCGAGGCCGGGCTGCTCGGGCGCAAGACGGGGCGGGGCTGGTACGACCACGCCGAGGGCGCGGAGCGGCCGCAGCCGCACACCGCCGCGCCCTGTGCGGCGCCCGAGGCCGTCGTGCTGCACGGGGAGCTGCCGCCGGCCGCCGCGGCCCTGCCGCAGCTCATCGAGGAGGCGGGTATCACCGTCGACCGGGCCGCCTGCGACGAGGACACCGGATACCTCGCCCTGCCCGGCGGCGTCCGGCTCGCCCTGACCGACGGGCGCGCGGCCGGCTCGGAGGCGCCCGGACCCCGCGTCCACTTCGACCTCGCCCTCGACTACCGCACCTGCGCCCGCGTGGCCCTTGCGCCCTCCCGCACCGCACCGGAGGCGGGCGTCCGGGCGGCCACCGGCCTGTTCCAGGCGCTGGGCAAGCAGGTGAGCGTCATCGGCGACGTGCCCGGGATGATCGTCGCCCGGACGGTCGCCATGCTCGTCGACTTCGCCCAGGACGCCGCGGGGCGCGGTGTGGCGGGCGAGGAGGACATCGACACCGCCATGCGGCTGGGCGTGAACTACCCGCGCGGTCCGCTGGACTGGGGCCGCGGTCTGGGCGACCGGTGGGTCTGCGGCTTCCTGCGGCAGATGGACCGCGAGTACCCGGGCGGCCGCTACGCCGCCTGCCAGCCACTGCGCCGCCGTGCGGCCGCCGAGGGGAGCCTGCTGTAATCATGACCATGGCCAAACGCGACACCTACACGCCCGAATCGCTGCTCGCGGTCGCCGTCAAGGTGTTCAACGAGCGGGGCTACGACGGCACGTCCATGGAGCACCTGTCCAAGGCGGCAGGGATCTCCAAGTCCTCCATCTACCACCACGTCAAGGGCAAGGAGGAGCTGCTGCGGCTGGCCATAAGCCGGGCGCTGGACGGGCTCTTCGCCGTGCTGGAGGAGCCGGGCGCCACCGCCGGGCGGGCCGTCGACCGGCTCGAGTACGTCACCCGCCGCACCGTCGAGGTGCTCATCGCCGAGCTGCCCTACGTGACCCTGCTGCTGCGCGTGCGCGGCAACACGGAGACCGAGCGCTGGGCCATGGAACGGCGGCGGGAGTTCGACCACCGGGTCGCCGGGCTGCTCAAGGAGGCCGCGGCGGACGGCGATCTCCGGCACGACGTGGACGTCCGGCTGGCCACCCGGCTGCTGTTCGGAATGATCAATTCCGTGGTGGAGTGGTACCGGCCCGAGCGCGGGGGCGCGGCGACCGCCGATGAGGTGGCCGATGCCGTGTGCCTTACGGCGTTTGCGGGGTTGCGGACCTAGTTCTTCGGGTGCGGGCCGGTTGTGGCCGAGCGCGCAGTTCCCCGCGCCCCTTACGGGGCGCTTCGGTCTTCCTCCAACAAGTCCGTTTCCTCGAAGACCAGCAGGGTGCGGGTGCTGAGCACCTCGTCCATGGCCTGGATCCGGGTGAGCACCAGCTCGCGCAGGGCGCGGTTGTCCTTGGTGTGCACGAGCAGCAGGACGTCGAAGTCGCCGCTCACTAGGGCGATGTGGGCCGCACCCGGCAGGTCCTGGAGCTTCTCGCGGACCCTGCGCCAGGAGTTCTGGACGATCTTCAGGGTGATGTACGCCGACGCGCCCTGTCCGGCCCGCTCCTGGTCGATCCGGGCGCTGAAGCCGCGGATGACCCCGTCGTCGATGAGCCGGTTGATCCGGGCGTAGGCGTTGGCCCGCGAGACGTGCACGCGCTCGGCCACGGACCGTATCGAGGCCCGCCCGTCGGCCTGGAGCATTCTCAGGATCGAGCGGTCGATGTCGTCCAGGGGCCGTGCGGGAGCTCTGTTTCCCTGGGTAGCACCCGGGAACCCCTGCGAAAAGGCCATCTGTTCGTCCGGCATACCGCCATGCCTCCCCTTCGTGGACGCCCTGTGCATATCTCAGGCTGTGGAGAACCGTTTGTCCACAGGCTCGGGCCGCCTGTAGCCAAAATGCGCCGACGACCGAACAATCGGTAGGGAGAGCGCAGGACGCTTTCCGGTCACGCTCGTCCCCAAGAGGAGGTGCTCGTCATGACGGTTCTGGAGCAGCCCGGCTCGTACCGCCCCGCCCCGCCGCCCGGCTGGCAGCCCCGCACCGATCCGGCACCGCTGCTGCCCGATGCGGAGCCCCTCCGGGTGCTGGGAACCCCGGCGGCGGGCGCGGTCGACCCCGCGCTGCTCGGCCGGATGTACGGCGAGCTCGTGCGCGGCCGGCGGTACAACGTCCAGGCCACCGCGCTGACCCGGCAGGGCCGCCTCGCCGTCTACCCCTCCTCCACGGGGCAGGAGGCGTGCCAGGTCGCCGCCGCCCTCGTCCTGGAGCCGCAGGACTGGCTCTTTCCCAGCTACCGCGACACCCTCGCCGCCGTCGCCCGCGGTCTGGACCCGGTCGAGGCCCTGACCCTGCTCCGCGGCGACTGGCACACCGGCTACGACCCGCACGAGCACCGCGTCGCCCCGCTGTGCACACCGCTCGCCACCCAACTCCCCCACGCCGTGGGCCTCGCGCACGCCGCGCGGCTGAAGGGGGACGACGTCGTCGCCCTCGCCCTCGTCGGCGACGGCGGCACCAGCGAGGGCGATTTCCACGAGGCGCTCAACTTCGCCGCCGTCTGGCGCGCCCCGGTCGTCTTCCTCGTCCAGAACAACGGCTTCGCGATCTCCGTACCGCTGGCCAAGCAGACCGCCGCGCCGTCCTTCGCCCACAAGGCCGTCGGATACGGCATGCCCGGCCGGCTGGTCGACGGAAACGATGTGGCCGCCGTCCACCAGGTGCTGACCGACGCCGTGCACCGCGCCCGGAGCGGCGGCGGGCCCACCCTGGTCGAGGCCGTCACCTACCGGATGGATGCCCACACCAACGCCGACGACGCCACCCGCTACCGCAGCGACGCCGAGGTCGAGGCCTGGCGTGCCCACGACCCGATCGCCCTGCTGGAACGGGAGTTGACCGGTCGCAGGCTGCTCGGCGAAGCGGGGATACGGGAAGCACGGGAGGCGGCCGAGCGCATGGCCGCCGATCTGCGCGAGCGGATGCACCGGGACCCCGTGCTCGACCCGATGGAACTCTTCACGCACGTTTACGCCGAACAGACTGCCCAACTGCGCGAGCAGGCAGCACAATTGCGGGCCGAGCTGGCCGCTGCCGGGGAACCGTCCCCGGCCTGCCGGGAGGACGACGGCCCCCAGGAAGGAAGGCAGCGATGACCACCGCTGCTGTCGGGACAGCACACAAGGCCACCGCGCTGGCGCAGGCGCTCGGGAGGGCGCTGCGCGACGCCATGGCCGAGGATCCGTCCGTCCATGTGCTCGGCGAGGACGTCGGCACCCTGGGCGGCGTCTTCCGGGTCACCGACGGGCTGGCCAAGGAGTTCGGCGAGGACCGCTGCACGGACACCCCGCTGGCCGAGGCGGGCATTCTCGGCGCGGCCGTCGGCATGGCGATGTACGGGCTCCGGCCGGTCGTCGAGATGCAGTTCGACGCCTTCGCCTACCCGGCCTTCGAGCAACTCGTCAGCCACGTCTCGCGGATGCGCAACCGCACCCGCGGCGCCCTGCCGATGCCCATCACCGTGCGGGTGCCCTACGGCGGAGGCATCGGCGGCGTCGAGCACCACAGCGACTCCTCCGAGGCCTACTACCTGGCCACCCCCGGCCTGCAGGTGGTCGCCCCGGCCACCGTGGCGGACGCGTACGGCCTGCTGCGGGCCGCCATCGCCTCCGACGACCCCGTGGTCTTCCTGGAGCCCAAGCGCCTGTACTGGTCCAAGGACGACTGGGACCCCGAACGCCCCGAGCAGGTGCCGGGGATGGGGCAGGCGGTCGTGCGCAGGCGGGGCACTTCGGCGACGCTCGTCACCTACGGCCCGTCCCTGCCCGTCTGCATGGAGGCCGCCGAGGCCGCCGTCGCCGAGGGGTGGGACCTGGAAGTGGTCGACCTGAGGTCGCTGGTGCCTTTCGACGAGGAGACCGTCTGCGCGTCCGTGCGGCGCACCGGACGGGCCGTCGTCGTCCACGAGTCGACCGGGTTCGGCGGTCCCGGAGGGGAGATCGCCGCCCGGATCACCGAGCGCTGCTTCCATCACCTGGAGGCGCCCGTGCTGCGCGTCGCGGGATTCGACATCCCGTATCCGCCGCCCATGCTGGAGAAGCACCATCTGCCCGGCGTGGACCGGGTGCTGGATGCGGTGGGGCGCCTGCAGTGGGAGTCCGAGTGGACGTCCGGCGGGCGTGGGAGCAGCGGATACGAGGGCGGAGTGCAGTGATGGCCGTCGTCAAGGAATTCACCCTGCCGGACCTGGGCGAGGGGCTCACCGAGGCTCAAGTGGTGCGCTGGCTGGTCGAAGTGGGGGAGGTGGTCTCCGTCGACCAGCCGGTGGTCGAGGTCGAGACGGCCAAGGCGATGGTCGAGGTGCCCTGCCCCTACGGAGGCGTGGTCACGGCCCGCTTCGGCGAGGAGGGTACGGAACTGCCCGTGGGTGCGCCGCTGTTGACGGTCGCCGTGGGGGAGCGGGAGCCGGGCGGCGAGAGCCCGGACGTCCCGGACGGCCGGAACGGCTCCCAGGGCTCGGGCAATGTGCTCGTCGGCTACGGCACCCAGGCACCCGCGGCCCGCCGCCGCAGGGTGCGACCGGGCGACCGCGGTGCCGCGCAGCCCGCCGGTGCCGCCGGCCCGGCCGGTGCGCCGGGGGCGCCGGTCTCCGTCGCCGTCATATCGCCGCTCGTCCGCCGGCTCGCCCGGGAGCGCGGGCTGGACCTGCGCCGGATACGGGGGACGGGCCCGGAAGGGCTGATCATCCGGGCAGACGTAGAGCAGGCAGCGCAAGCAGCGCAGGCAGCACATGCGGCCCACGCCTCGCATGCCGCTCCGGCACCGGCGCCCGACGCCCATGCGGCGGCAGCCGTGCCGCGCGGTGCGGCGGCCCCGGCCGTCCGCACGGCCCGCACGGCCGGCCGGCGCAAGGCCGAAGGGCTGCGCGTCCCGCTGCGCGGAGTGCGCGGCGCGGCGGCCGAGAAGCTCAGCCGCAGCCGCCGGGAGATCCCGGACGCCACCTGCTGGGTCGACGCGGACGCCACGGAACTCCTGGCCGCCCGGAAGGCCATGAACGCCTCCGGCGGCGCCAAGGTGTCGCTGCTCGCCCTGCTGGCCCGCATCTGCACGGCCGCGCTCGCCAAGTACCCGGAGCTCAACGCGACGGTCGACACCGAGGCGCACGAGATCGTCCGGCTGCCCGGGGTGCACCTGGGGTTCGCCGCGCAGACCGACCGCGGGCTGGTCGTCCCCGTCGTCAGGGACGCCCACGCGCGCAACGCGGTCGAGCTGTCGGTGGAGATGGCCCGCCTCACCGAGGCCGCGCGGGCGGGCAAGCTCAGCCCCGCGGAGCTGACGGGCGGCACGTTCACCCTCAACAACTACGGGGTGTTCGGGGTGGACGGCTCCACGCCGATCATCAACCACCCCGAGGCGGCCATGCTCGGCGTCGGCCGGATAGCGCCCAAGCCCTGGGTGCACGAGGGCGAACTCGCCGTGCGGCACGTGGTGCAGCTGTCGTTCACCTTCGACCACCGGGTGTGCGACGGCGGCACGGCGGGCGGCTTCCTGCGGTACGTGGCCGACTGCGTCGAGCAGCCGGCGGTGCTCCTGCGCTCGCTCTGACCCTGCGGACCGACCCTGCGAGCCCGGCACTCCGCGGACGCGGCACACTCGTCGGGTGACCAACGATCCGGTGTACGACGCAGTGGTCCTGGCCGGCGGCGCGGCCCGCAGGCTCGGCGGAGCGGACAAGCCCGCCGTGCGGGTGGGCGGGCGGCCGTTGCTCGACCGGGTGCTCGGCGCCTGCGGCGGTGCCGCCTGCACGGTCGTCGTGGGACCGCGCAGGGCGACGGTGCGGCCGGTGCTCTGGGCCCGTGAACAGCCGCCCGGAGGCGGCCCGCTCGCCGCCCTGGACGCCGGGCTGCGCCAGGTCTCCGCGGCGACGGTCCTCCTGCTCTCCGCCGACCTGCCCTTCCTCGACGAGCAGGCGGTACGGGCACTGCTCGGCGCACTCGCCGAGCACGGCGGCACGGCCGAGGGCGCCGTCCTCACCGACCCCGGCGGCCGGGAACAGCCCCTCGTCGCCGCGTACCGCACCGAGGCGCTCCGGCGGGAGCTCGGGCTCCTCGCCGCGGAACACGGCACGCTGTCCGGCCTGCCCCTGCGGCTGCTCACCACGGAGCTGTCCCTGACCCGGCTGCACCACCCCACCGCGTCCTTCGACTGCGACACCTGGGAGGACATCGGCACGGCCCGCGCGCGGATCAGGGACGATAGGCGCGTGCTGGATGAATGGATCTCCGCGGTCAAGGCCGAGCTCGGCATCGAGATCGATGTCGACACGGCAGGCCTGCTCGACCTCGCGCGCGACGCCGCGCACGGCGTGGCCCGTCCTGCCGCGCCCCTGACGACCTTCCTCGTCGGCTATGCCGCGGCGCTCCGCGGCGGCGGCCCGGAGGAGCTCGCCGAGGCCTCCCGCAAGGCCACGGAACTCGCCGCGCGCTGGGCCGCGGAGGGCGGCACGGCGGGTCCGCAGAAGCCCGACGGGTCGTCATGACCGGCCGTCGGGAGGCGGATGCCTCGCTCGACCGCGCCACGGACGAGGCCCTGGCGCTGTTCGCGGACACCCGCGCCGTGCCGGAGCCGGGACCGGACCCGGACCCGGTTCCGGAGCGGGAGCAGGAGAGCCGTGAGCCCAACGGCCCCCTTGCATTCGACTTCTCCTTCGACAAGGACCCGTTCGAGGAGGCCCCCGCGACACCCGGGCGTGAAGAACCGCCCCTCGACGTGCCGTTCGCGGGCGTCCGCTACTACGACGCGACGGGCGGTGCCGCGGAGCCGAAGGGCGACGGCGCCGAGCCCTGCCCCGGCCACGGCACCCCCTGGCAGGAGGCCCGCCGGACGGCCGCCCGGGCCGCCGCGCCCCTGCAGCCCTGCTCGCGCCCCCTCGGCGACGCCCTCGGCCACACCCTGGCCGCACCGCTCGCCGCCCTGACCGACCTGCCCTCCTTCGACACCTCGGCCATGGACGGCTGGGCCGTCGCCGGGCCCGGCCCCTGGCGGCTCCCCGCCGACGGGGAGGGCATCCTCGCCGGGCACGCCGAGGCCGGCGTGCTCCGCGACGGGCACGCCGTCCGGATCGCCACCGGTGCCCGGGTGCCGGCCGGAGCGACGGCCGTCCTGCGCAGCGAGTACGGCATCGTGCGGGACGCGGGCGAACTGCTCCACGCCACCCGGCACGTCACCCAGGGCGCCGACATCCGCCCGCGCGGCCAGGAGTGCCGCACCGGCGACGCCCTCGTGCCCGCCGGAACCCTCGTCACCCCCGCCGTGCTCGGCCTCGCCGCGGCGGCGGGCTACGACGAGCTGACCGTCGCCCCGCGCCCGCGCGTCGAGGTCCTCGTCCTCGGCGACGAGCTGCTCCACGAGGGCCTGCCCCGCGAGGGCCGCATCCGCGACGCGCTCGGCCCGATGCTCGGGCCCTGGCTGCGGGCCCTGGGCGCCGAGGTGACGGCGACGCGGTTCCTCGGCGACGACGCGGCGGCGTTGCGCGCGGCCCTCACCGCGTCCGGCGCCGACCTGGTGCTCACCACCGGGGGCACCGCCGCCGGACCCGTCGACCACGTCCACCCCACCCTGGGCGACCTCGGCGCCGAGTGGCTGGTCGACGGCGTCGCCGTGCGCCCGGGCCACCCCATGCTGCTGGCCCGCTACGGGCCCGGGCGGCACGTGGTCGGGCTCCCCGGCAATCCGCTGGCCGCCGTCGCGGGCCTGCTGACGCTCGCCGAGCCGCTGCTGCGCACCCTCGCGGGGCGCGCTGCGCGCAGGCCCCGCCGGGCCGTGCTCACCGAGGGCGTGGCCGGGCGGCACGCGGACACCCGGCTCGTCCCGGTCACCGACCGCGGAGAGGGCCGCGCGCGTCCGCTGAGCTTCCACGGGCCGGCGATGCTGCGCGGCCTGGCGGCCGCGGACGCGCTGGCGGTCGTCCCGCCGGGGGGCGCGGCCCGCGGTACGGCCGTGGAGCTGCTCGACCTGCCGGGCGCGCCGTAGGGGGCGCGGGTCATCTGCGGGTTCGTCGTGGCTGGTCGCGCCCACGCGGCGGAGCCGCATATGTCGACAGCCCCGCGCCCCTACGGGACCCTAGTGATTCGGCGCGTTCTGCTTGATCGTGACCACACGGTCCGCCAGGTGCAGGGTCGCCGCCTCGGGGGCCGAGTAGGGGATCAGACGGTGGCCCCGGATCACCGCCACCACCAGGTCGGCGCAGTCCCGGGGGCTCCGCCCCGCCTCGCTCTTCGTCACCGGGCGCTCGACGACGTCCAGGCCGTGGCCGTACGTCAGCAGGTCTTCGAGGACGTTGCCGACGTTCGGGCTCAGCATGGACATACCGAGCAGCCGCCCGGCCGAACTGGAGCTGGTGACGACCGTGTTGGCGCCGCTCTGCCGGAGCAGGGGGACGTTCTCGTCCTCCCGCACGGCGACGACGATCGTGGCGTGCTTGTTGAGCTGGCGCGCGGTGAGCGTCACCAGGGCGGCCGTGTCGTCCCGCTCCGTGGAGATCACGACGTGCGTGGCTCTCTGCAGCTCGGCGCGCAGCAGGGTCTCGGACCTGGTGCCGTCGCCGAGGACGCCCACGAGACCGTCGCTCGCGGCGGCGTCCACGGCCTTCTTCTGCGGGTCCACGACGACGATCTTGTCCTTGGGCTTGCCCTGCCCGATCAGGGTGTCGATGGTGTGGCGGCCCTTGGTGCCGTACCCCACGACGACGGTGTGGTCCCGCATCCGTGACCTCCAACGATGAACGCGTACTTGCTGCCGGGTCCGCTCGGTGAGCACTTCGAGCGTGGTGCCGACCAGGATGATCAGGAACAGGACGCGGAGGGGCGTCACCAGCAGCACGTTGCTCAGGCGGGCGCTGTCGCTGTACGGGACGATGTCGCCGTATCCGGTGGTGGAAAGCGTGACGGTGGAGTAGTAGACGGCGCCCAGGAAGCCCACTTCGCCGCCCGCGTTGTCGTGGTACCCGCTGCGGTCGGCGTAGACGATGAAGACCGTGGCGAGCATGACGAGCAGCGCCATGAGCAGCCGCCGGCCGACCTGGAGCAGGGGCGAGGCGGCACGCTGGACGGGCAGGACGATGGTCCGGCCGGCTTCGATGTCCTCGGCGTCGGGGCGGCTCCGGCGGAGCAGGGACCGGATCAGCGCCCTGTTGCCCTTGCGGTCAACCATCGTCTGTCGGCCTCAAAGCTGCATTCGTCGCATTTCGCACGCAGCCCATGATCTCCTATCGCCGGACGTGGCGAGGAGCGGCCGAGCACTCCGTGGGAAATGCAGTGCGTCGACTGCGGGCACAGTCCGGCGCGGACATCGGCGCGCGCACCACCCACACCGCGCGCCGAAGCACGTAGCCTCGCGCTCATGCATGCGATCACCATTCCCGTTCCCGGCGGACCCGAGGCCCTCGTCTGGGCCGAGGTCCCCGACCCCGTGCCCGGCGCGGGCGAGGTGCTGGTCGAGGTCGTCGCCAGTGCCGTCAACCGTGCCGATCTGCTGCAGCGGCAGGGCTTCTACGACCCACCGCCCGGTGCGTCCCCGTACCCGGGTCTCGAATGTTCCGGGCGGATCGCCGCACTCGGTCCCGGAGTGAGCGGCTGGGCGGTCGGCGACGAAGTGTGTGCGCTGCTGGCCGGCGGCGGCTACGCGGAGAAAGTCTGCGTGCCGGTCGGTCAGTTGCTGCCCGTACCGGACGGCATGGACGTCGTCACGGCGGCCGCTCTGCCCGAAGTGACGGCCACTGTGTGGTCGAACGTTTTCATGGTGGCGCACCTCCGCCCCGGTGAGACGTTTCTCGTGCACGGCGGCGGCAGCGGAATCGGCACCATGGCCGTCCAGTTGGCCAAGGCGGTCGGGGCGCGCGTCGCGGTGACCGCGGGCGGCCGGGACAAGCTGGAGCGCTGCCGCGAGCTCGGCGCCGACATCCTCATCGACTACCGCGAACAGGACTTCGTCGAGGAACTGCACAAGGTGACCGGCGGGGCCGGCGCCGACGTCGTCCTGGACATCGTCGGGGCGAAGTACCTGCAGCGGAACATCGACGCCCTGGCGGTCAACGGACGGCTCGCCATCATCGGTCTGCAGGGCGGCCGCAAGAGTGAGATCGACCTGGGCAAGCTGCTGGCCAAGCGGGCGGCCGTGACGGCGACCTCGCTGCGCGGGCGGCCGCTCGCGGAGAAGGCGGCCATCGTGGCGGCCGTGCGGGAGCACGTGTGGCCGCTGATCGCCGGCGGGCGGGTGCGGGCTGTCGTCGACCGGACGGTGCCGATGCGGGACGCGCCCGCCGCGCACCGGGTGCTGGAGGAGAGCGCGCACGTCGGCAAGGTGCTGCTCACGACGTGAGGCTCAGCCGGGTCACCCGGCCGGGCGCCCATCAGCGCGCCGTCGCCGCGCGACGGTGTGAGGGTGGGGGTGTCGGCGGGGGATGACGTGACTGATGCGGAGGGCGGTGGCGGCCGTGTGGATTGCCGGGGTCCTGGCCGGGCTGGCCATGGCGGTGCCGGGGGTGTTCATACCGGTCGTGCCGGTAACGACGTCCAGCAGGTCCAGATGCTGACGCTCATGGGGTTCACACTGATGGTCTCGGCGCCGATCATGTGCATCGGCGGCATCGGCCTGGCGC
>NZ_JBSFWU010000118.1:0-21500 GCF_053594995.1 Streptomyces sp. NPDC002536 | reverse complement strand
GAGTCCAGACGTGAGATCTACCTAAATATGAAAGGGAGGGCGGGGCCCCGCGCCCCGTAAGGGGCGCGGGGCTGTTGACATATGCGGCTCCGCCGCGTGGGCGCGATCAGCCAAGGACGGCCCGCAGCCAAACTCCGCCCCCACCCTGACGGAGTCAGAACGGCTTGGTCGGCAGGTACTTGCCGTCCAGGGTGATCACGGCGCGCTCGCCGCCCTCGGGGTCGGCGACCTTCTTCACGTCCAGCTTGAAGTTGATGGCGGAGATGATGCCGTCGCCGAACTCCTCGTGGACCAGGGCCTTGAGGGTGGTGCCGTAGACCTGGAGCATCTCGTAGAAGCGGTACATGGTCGGGTCGGTCGGGATCCGGTTCGGCATCGAGCCGCGGACCGGGATGGTCTGCAGCAGCAGCGCCGCGTCGTCGTCCAGGCCCAGCAGCTCGGCGACCGCCTTGGCGGACTGCTCCGGCAGCGGGTGCTGGCCGAGGACGGCGGCGGTGGTGAAGGCGACCGAGAGGCCGGAGGCGTCGGCTATCTGCTGCCAGGAGAGATTCTTGCGGATCTTGGCGTCGACGGCCTGGGCGGCCAGGGTCTCGCGGGCGGTGGAGTCGAACTGGGCGTGCACCATGAGGGGCTTCCTTTCGGGGTGGAACCGTTCCGCAGACGGCGGGAACGGCTGGTTCGGGGGGGTAGTGAGGAGGGTGGTGAGAGGGGTCGGCGTCAGGCCGCGGATGCGGCGCCGCTGCCGGGGGCACCGAGGTCCTCGACGCGCCCGGTGGCGATGTCGAAGACCCAGCCGTGCAGGGTCACCTTCTTCTCCGCCAGCGCCCGGGCGACGGACGGGTGGGTGGCCAGGTTCGTCAGCTGCGCGTACACGTTCTGGCGGACCAGCGCTCCCACCTTCTCCGCGCCTGCCGCGATGTCGGCGACACGGGCCACGGCAGCGTCCGCGTGCCGCAGCCAGTCGGCGACCACCGGCGCGCCACTGAGGTCGTGGCCTTCGGCCAGGGCGGTCATCGCGCCGCAGGCAGAGTGCCCGCACACCACGATGTCCTTCACGCCCAGCACGGCAACGGCGTACTCGATACTCGCCGTCACCCCGTTGGCACCGGGGGTGTAGGCGGGGACGAGGTTCCCGGCGGTACGGATGACGAACAGCTCGCCCGGCTCGCCCTGGGTGATCAGCTCCGGCACGACACGGGCGTCCGAACAGCCGATGAACAGCGTGTGCGGCGTGTGATGCGCGGCCAGGTGGGCGAAGAGGTCCGCCTTGGCCGGGAAGACGTCCTGCTGGAAACGGGCGATGCCGTCGGCAAGGTCAGGCATGGGGTCACTCCCTTCGGTGGCGACCGGCCCTTTGTGGGCCGGCGAGACCCACCATGCACGACCTGCCCTTATAGAGTCCAAGAGCTTCTGACCATGAAAGCCATTGACCACATCTATAGTTACATTCATGGCCACTCTGGAACTGCGTCACCTGCGCTATCTGCTCGCTGTCGCGGAGCACGGCAACTTCACCCGCGCGGCCGAGGACCTGCACATCTCCCAGCCCACGCTCTCCCAGCAGATCAAGCAGCTGGAACGGACCCTGGGAGTGCAGCTGCTGGACCGCACCGGCCGCACGGTACGGCTTACCGACGCCGGCACCGTCTACACCGACCACGCCCGCCGGGCGCTGCGCGACCTGGCCGCAGCCGAACGCGCCGTCCATGACGTGCAGGACCTCTCCCGCGGCCACCTACGACTGGGCGTCACCCCCACCTTCACCGCCTACCTCATCGGCCCACTCAGCGCCGAGCTCCACACGCGCCACCCCGGCATCAGCCTGACCCTGACCGAGACGACCCAGGACCGCATCGAGACCGGCCTGCTCGCCGACGACCTCGACCTCGGCATCGCCTTCACCGGGACCCACCTCCCCGGCATCACACCGGCTCCGCTGTTCACCGAGACCCTCGGCCTCGTCACCGGCACCCACCATTCCCGGACACGACCGGAACCCCTACCGGTGCGGGCCCTCAAGGACGAGCAACTGGCCCTGCTCAGCGGAGACTTCGCGACCCGCGGCCACATCGACGCCTACTTCACCCGGCACCGGGTCGCCCCCCGCATCGCGGTCGAGGCCAACTCCATCCAGGCCCTCACCGAAATCGTCCAGCGCACCGGCCTGACCACCGTCCTGCCCGACGCCATCACCCACGACCACCCCCACCTCACCCCCGTCCCCCTCGACCCGCCCCTGCCCACCCGCACCGTCGCCCTCCTGCACCGCGAAGGCGCCTACCAGAGCTCCGCCTCCCGCGCCTTCACCCGGCTCACCCACGACCTGGTCCGCACCCGCGGATACACCCCGCCCTCGTGACCGCATGCCGGCGGGCAGGTACCCGACCGACGGCGGCTGACGAACCCTGGATCCGGCCCGCGTCCAGGATCCCGGCGGAGTCCCTCACTGTGCAGGGCGCAGGCGCCTGCGAATGTGACGGGGCGTCAGCAGGTGTCGGTCCGTTGAGGATTTCCAGGAAGGCGGCGGAGACATCGTGATCCCGCTCCCCGACGCCATGCCCGCCATCGTCTGCCGCACCAACCTGCCGATCGACGGCCCCGCCGGCCTGGAGGACATGGAACTCCTCGTTCCCCGGCCCGGCCCGCGTGACCTCCTGGTGCAGGTCGAGGCCATCGCCGTCAACCCCGTCGACTACAAGGTCCACCAGAACGCCGATCCCGACGGCGAACCCCGCGTCCTCGGCTGGGGCGCCGCCGGCACCGTGGTCGCAGTCGGCGACCACGTGACCCTGTTCAGGCCCGGCGACCACGTCTACTACGCCGGCGCGCTCGACCGGCCGGGCGCCAACTCCCGCTTCCACGCAGTCGACGAGCGACTGGTCGGCCCCAAACCGGCCTCCCTCTCCTTCACCCAGGCAGCCGCCCTGCCGCTCACCTCGCTCACCGCGTGGGAGGGCCTGTTCGAGCGCATGGCCCTGCGGCAGGGCACCTCGGAACAGACCGGCACCCTGCTGGTCACCGCCGCGGCCGGTGGCGTGGGCGCGATCGTCACCCAACTCGCGCGCACACTCACCGGCTTGACCGTGATCGGCACGGCCTCGCGGCCCGAAAGTGCCGACTTCGCCCGCGAGATGGGTGCCCACCAGATGATCGACCACCGGCAGGCACTGGTGCCGCAACTCGCCCAGGCGGCACCGCAGTGAGTGGACTACGTCTTCAGCACCGCCGGCACCGACCGCAATCTGGCCGCCTACGCCGAAGTCCTCAATCCCTTCGGGCAGATCGTCGCGATCGACGACTTCGACACCCTCGCCATCGGCGCGCTCAAGGCCAAGAGCATCTCCTTCCACTGGGAGTTCATGTACACCCGCTCGATGTTTCAGACTCCGGACCAGGCCGCGCAGCACCGCATCCTCGCCGAGCTCGCCCGGCTGGTCGACGCCGGGCTGATCACCACCACCGCCACCCGGGACCTCGGCCCGATCAACGCCGCCAACCTCCGGGAAGCCCACCGCTTCCTGGAGTCCGGCACTGCCATCGGCAAGACCATTCTGACCGGCTGGGCTGCCTAGGACGACGGCGTGGACCGTGCACCGGAACCGGCACCACCGCCACGGCGCAGCGCCTCAAGTGACGAACCGCGTCGCCGCCGCACGAGTTCCCGCAGGGTGCTGACGTTGCGGTAACCGACTCGGCCGGCGATCGCCTCGGCGCTGAGCGTGGTGGTGCGCAACAGGAAGGTCGCCTCGTCCAGCCGGATGTCCTGGACGAACTCCACGGGTGATCTGCCGAGGACCGTCTGCGCGGTGCGCTGCAGGGTGCGCTGGCTCACGCCGAGCGTGCGGGCGGCCTCGGCCAGTGGGGGCGGATCGGCCAGGTGCGTACGGGCCCACCGCTCGAAGGCGGTCAACAGCGGGTCCGCCTGGGCCAGCCGGGTCGGGAGCGCGAAAGCGGCCTGTGAGGGCCGGTCACCGATCAGCAGGTACCGGGCGACGAGGTCGGCGAGGGCGGGGCTGTGCCGCTGCACCGCCCACAGCGCCAGGTCGATGTGGGCAAAGGCCGCACCCGCGGTGGTGACCGGGCCGTCCTGGATCAGCGTCCGTGAGTCCTCCGCCACAACACCGGGGTACCGCGCACGAAAGGCGGGGCCCAGCCACCAGCTCGTCGTCGCGCGCCGCCGTTCGAGGGTTCCCGACTCGGCCAGGAAGAAGGCTCCGCTGCATGCGGCGGCCAACGGGGTTCCGGAGGCGGCGGAGGCGGCGGCGAGGTCGAGCAGCCACGCGTTGGCGGGCTCGCGGACCGCTGCGACCACCCGGTCCGGCGATTGGAAGCCCACCGCCGGCATCAGCAACAGGTTCGTTCCGTGCGCGAGTTCCCCGACCGGGACGGTCGTCAGGCTCAGCCCGTTCCCCGTGCGGACCTGCGGCCCCGCGCCGACCACGGTGACCGTGAACGGTGGTGCGCCGTCGTCCTTCGTGCTCAGCGAGTTCGCCGCGCCGAGCACGTCCATGATCGCCGAAAGTCCCGAGTCGAAGATGCCGTCGACCGCCGCCATCACTATGCGCATGTCGCAAACGGTACTGGAAACGTCGTTTCCGCCGCTCGTGGCAGATCGACCGTGAACCTAACGTCTTTCCCGGGCCAGGAATCCGCCACCCGGCCGGCCCCGCTGCGAAGCCACCGACGGCATCGCGGCTTCACAACTCACCATGAAGATAGGGAAGATCCCGTCATGACACCGAAGCTCGGAGTCCTCGCACTGCTGACCGCCAAGCCGGGCAAGGAGGCGGAGCTGGCCGCCTTCCTGAACGCCGGCCGCGCCATCGTCGAGGACGAACCCGGAACCCAGGTCTGGTACGCGTTCCAGGTCGACGGCACGACCTTCGGCATCTTCGATGCCTTCGCCGACGAGGACGCGCGCCAGGCCCACCTCACCGGCCGCATTCCGGCGGCGCTTGCCGAGGCCGGCCCGGACCTGCTCGCCGCCGACCCCGACATCCGCCTGATCGACGTCCTCGCGGTCAAGCCCGCTTCCTGAGGGCGCCGCCGACGTGCCCGGTCCCGGTACCGGGCACGTCGGCGGCCTGATCCAATCGAAATGACGACGAAGAGGATCCCTGTGCACCCACGCCCCGAACGAACAAGGCGGCGCCGACCGGCCCTCTCGGCAACGGTCGTCACCACCGTCCTGGCGCTGGCGACCGCCGTCGGCTGCGGAGCGCCGCCGGCCGGCAAGCCCGCCGCCCGTCCGACGCCGCGACAATCCGCAGTTGCGGCAAGCGGCCCCATGGGGGGCGCCGCCTGGACCGGGCAGTTCACCGGCTACGGCTCCGCGTCGTGGCAGCGCGCCTGGGGCGTCGCCGCGCAGGGGGCCTGGGGTGGCGACAACCTAGCCGAGGTCTCTGACCCCTCCGCCCCCGGCGACGGTTCGGCCCTCCAGGTCACCTACGGGGCCGGCTCCTCGGACAACAAGTGCGCCGACTGCCACGCCACCGGTGGCGGCCAGTTCTACACGGACCTGAACACCCTCGGCCTGTCCGCACTCGCCCACGGCAGCACCCTGGACCTGGCGTACCGCGTCAGGTTCCCGGCGGGCCGCGACTGGGGCAGGGCCGGGAAACTGCCCGGACTCTACGGGGGCCGAATCGGCCAGGAGTCCGGCGGCAACCACGGCAACGGCTGGTCCACCCGCTACATGTGGCGCGGAGCCAACGGCGTACCCGACAACGGCGAGGTCTACCTCTACACACCGACCAACTCAGGCCCGACCGGCTACGGCGTGGACGAGGGCCTCGGCGACTGGCGGTTCCTCGCCGACGGCAAGTGGCACACGGTCGAGCAACTGGTGAACCGGACGACCGGCGACATCACCGTCTGGTACGACGACCGGCAGGTCCTCTCGACCCCGGGCGCGGCATCCGGCATCGGTTCCCTGCCCTTCGGAGGCATCTTCTTCTCCACCTTCTACGGAGGGCACGACACCAGCTGGGGACCCGCGAGCCCCCAACACGCCTACTTCGCCGATTTCGCCCTCTCCCCGACCATCCAGCACTGACGGAACAACAGGACTCCTTGCTGGTGGCGACCACACCGAGACCACCACGCCCCCCGAACAACCGAAAGCCCGCCTCCGCATCGCTGCGAAAACGGGCTCCGACCTGCATACATACAAGTCGGGACGGCGGGATTTGAACCCACGACCCCTTGACCCCCAGTCAAGTGCGCTACCAAACTGCGCCACGTCCCGGTGCTTGTCCGACCTGGGCTTTCGCCCTTGCCGACCGCGCACGAGAACAATACCGCACTTCAGGTGGTGGTCGCGCACCGTTTCCGGACGGGGCCGCAGGGCCTCGGGCGGCAGGCTCCGGCCTCCTGGCCGCTCAAGGTTGAACGGCGGCCCGGCCCACTCCATATTCGCACACACATTCGATTAGATCGCCCACGGCTCGCGATCAACCACCCACGATCAACCGGCCTTCGCGGTGTTGACCTTGGGCCAGTCCCCCATGCCACCATCAGGGGTTCGCCGTTTGCAACTCCCCTGCCGCAGGAGGACTGTTGGACACCACCGGCCCCACCGGAACCGAGTCGTCCCCCCTATCCCGGCGCAGATTTCTGCAGGCGGCCGCCGGTACCGCTGCCGTGGCCGGCGCCGCTGCCGCGCTGCCCACGGACGCGGTCGCGGCGGTCACCGGCGCCCCGGCCACCCCCAGCGCCAGCGCCACCCCCACCCTCTCCTTCACCGCCGCCACCAACGGTTCCGCCTCCCTCGCGCCCTCCGGTGACCGGCTGATCGCCGAGGTGCAGAACGTCCTGTGGTCCGTTCCCCGCAAGGGCGGGGACGCCGTCGCCATCACCCCGCCCGACCTGGAGCCCACCCGGCCCGTGTACTCCCCGGACGGGCGGCGGCTCGCGGTCTGTGCCTACCGGGGCGGCGGATTCCATATCTGGACGCTGCGCCCCGACGGCTCGGGCCTGCATCAGCTCACCGACGGGCCCTGGGACGACCGCGGCCCGTCCTGGTCGCCAGACGGCACCCGTATCGCCTTCGCCTCCGAGCGTGCGGGCGACCCGGTCGCGGGCAGCCCGTACCGCATCTGGACCGTGGACGTCCGTACCGGTGCGTTGCACCAGGTGACGGGGCTCTCCGGCCAGGAAGGTCCGGCGCAGGACGGTGCCTGGGAGGACTTCGACCCCGTCTGGTCGCCGGACGGCAAGCGGCTCTGGTTCGTCCGCGGCCGGGTCGCGGCCCCCGGCAGCCCGCTGGAGGCGCACACCGTGGCGTCCGTGCCGGCCGACGGCGCCGGGCCGGTCCGTACCGAGCACACGGACACCGCGGCGGCGCAGCTGATGGCGCCGGCCCTCTCCCCCGCCGGGCGGCTGGCCTACCTGCGGACCACCCCCGCGCCCGCCGCCACCTGCACGCTGGTGGTGGACGGGGAGGCCGTGCCGCTCGACGGGGACCTGGAGCCCGTTCCCCCGCGCTGGATCTCGCGCGACGAGCTGCTGGTCACCGTCGGCGGGCAGTTCACCGTTCTCCGGCCGTCCGCGACGGAAGCGCAGCGCACCACGATCCCCTTCGCCGCCAAGCTGCCCGTCGACCGGCCGCGTTACAAGGTCAAGCAGTACGACGTCGCCGTCGGCGGCACGGGGCGGGTCCGTTCCGTGCATCTGCCCGCGCTGTCGCCGGACGCGCGGCAGGTGGCCTTCGCCGCGCTCAACTCCCTCTGGATCGCGGACATCTCGGGCGGCAAGGGGGTCGTCCGGCCGCGCAAGATCGTGCAGGCCGACCCCACCCGCTACGTCCTCGAACCCTCCTGGTCGCGCGACGGCAAGTCGCTGATCTACGCGGACGACCGCGACGGGCTGCTCGCCGTGCGCCGCCGCGACCTGGCCTCCGGCACGGAGACCGTGCTCGCGGGCGGCGGCCGGGTGCACCCGGCGCTCTCCCCCGACGGCACCCGGCTGGCGTGCCTGGACCTCTCCGGCAACCTGATCGTCCGCGACCTGGCGGCCGGTACGGAGCAGGTGCTCGCGGCGCCGATGGGTGCGGGCGGGCTGCCGGGGCGGCCGAGCTGGTCGCCGGACGGGCGCTTCGTGGCGCTGTGCGACCGGAACCGGCTCAACCAGCGCTTCCGCGAGGGCTACAACCTGATCCGGGTCGTCGACACCACGACCGGCACCGCCCGGCTGCACGCGGTCGCCCCGCACGCCTCGGTCTCCGACCGCTACGACTCCGGGCCCGTCTGGTCCCCCGACGGCCGCTCGATGGCGGTGATCGTCGAGTCGGCGCTGTGGCTGCTGCCCGTGCGGCCCGACGGCACCCCGGACGGGGAGCCGCGGCGGCTGACGGACGAGGCCGCCGACCATCCCTCCTGGTCAGCGGACTCCCGGAAGATCCTCTACCTGTCGGCAGGGCGGCTGCGGCTGCTCGACACCGGCGACGGGTCCGTCCGCACGCTCCCCGTCAGGCTCGACTACCGGCGGCCCACCCCCGCCGACACCGTCGTGCACGCCGGGCGGCTCTGGGACGGCACGAGCTCGGCGGTGCGCGAGGACGTCGACCTGGTGATCCGCAACGGCCGCATCGCCGCCGTCGAGCCGCACCGGGCGCACCGGGCCGCCGTGCACACGGTCGACGCGTCCGGGCAGACGGTGATCCCGGGGCTCTGGGACGCGCACACGCACCCCTGGCAGTACACCTACGGCGGCCGGCAGACCGCGCTGCAGCTGGCGTACGGCATCACCACGGCCGTCTCGCTCGGCGGCTTCGCCTACGAGCAGGCCCGGATCCGCGAGGCGGTGGCCGCGGGTGCGCTGGCGGGTCCGCGGCTGCTGGCCACGGGCGAACTGCTGGACGGTCCGCGCGTCGCGTACAGCATGGGCCGCGCGCACCGCACGCGCGAGGGGCTGCGCCGGTCGCTGTCCCGTGCCACGGCGCTGGACTGGGACTTCGTCAAGACCTATGTGCGCGCCCCGGGTTGGATCATGGAGGAGGCGGCGCGGTTCGCACACGACCGGCTGGGGGTGCGCAGCGGCAGCCACCTGTGCACGCCGGGCGTGCAGTTGGGGCAGGACCTGACGACCCACTTGCAGGCCACGCAGCGGCTGGAGTTCGGTCATGCCACGACGGCAACGGGTCGCTCGTACGAGGACCTGACGGAGATCTACACCGCCCGGGGCATGAACTTCCACATGGTCGCGACCATCTTCACCTCGGTGCCGCTGGTGGGCAGCGACCCGGCGCTCGCGGAGGATCTGCGGGTGACGCAGCTGATGCCGCCGTGGGACGTCGCCCTGGTGCAGAAGACGGCGGGCCGTGCGCCCACGGAGGACGAACTGGGCGCGCTCGGCCGGGAGGTCGAGGTCTACCGCCGGGTCCTGGCCGAGGGCGGGATCGTCGCCCTCGGCACGGACGCCCCGCTGGTGCCCGTCGGTCTCTCCCTGCACATGGGCCTGCGGGCCCTGCACCGCTACGGCCTGTCGCCGGCCCAGGCGCTGAGCACGGCGACGGTGCTGGCGGCGCGGGCGTACGGCGCGGAGCGGGACCTGGGCACGCTGGAGGCGGGCAAGCTCGCCGATGCCACGGTGGTCGACGGTGATCCGTTCGACGACTTCGACGTGCTCGTGCGGACGCCGTCGGTGCTGCGCGGCGGAGTGCTCTACGAGCAGCGGGAGTTGGTCGGGGCGTACGGGCATGCAGTGGCCCCGGCGGCGCGGCAGCCGCATCCGCACGGCGGCTGGGAGGCGGTGGGGCAGCAGCTGCGCCGGGACTCCTGCTGCGACATGGAGCTGCACTGAGGCCCGTGTGACGGCCGCCCGCCTGCGCGGTGCGCGGGCGGGCGGCCGGGGTGCAGTGCGTCACTCGTTGATCTGGTACGAGTCGCCGTACACCTTCCACTTCAGCGGCGGCTGCAGCTCGAAGTTGCCGTTGTCGAGGAAGACGCGCTGCTCGGTGTCGACGCGGCTGGTGTCGCTGTGTGCCTCCTCGTGCTTCATGGCC
Organism: Streptomyces sp. NPDC002536; assembly: GCF_053594995.1. Classification (NCBI taxonomy): domain Bacteria; kingdom Bacillati; phylum Actinomycetota; class Actinomycetes; order Kitasatosporales; family Streptomycetaceae; genus Streptomyces; species Streptomyces sp. NPDC002536. Next base: position 11,497 of record NZ_JBSFWU010000118.1, on the reverse strand, counting down.
GTCTTCCGGGCGTCGAGGAAGGCGTTGAGGTAGGTCTTCTCATCGCCGCCCTGGGCCGGGGGCTTGGCCTTGGCCAGGGCGTGCTTGCGGATGTCGCCGAAGCTGTCCTTGCTGTCGCCGGGGCCGTGCATGACCATCGCGTCGTAGTAGGCGAACTGGCCGAGCGTGCGCAGGCCGTCCTTCCTGGCCTGGTCGACGGCGGGGTCGAAGTAGACGCGGTCGCGCTCGGCCTCCTGGCAGTCCCGGAAGGTCTTGTCCTCAAGGGCGGCCTTCTTCCAGGCGGCCTTGTAGGCGCTGCCCAGGCCGGAGGTGGAGTCGCTGCCGTTGACCTTGCGCAGGGCGGGGAGGTACTTGGCGAGCAGGTTGTCCGGCTTCTGCTTGGTGTAGCGCTCGACGAGTTCGAGCATGTCACCGGTGCCCGAGGTGAAGCCGATGATGCCGCCGGTGAAGCCGCGGCCGTCCTTGATGTCGTCGATGTACTTGAACTGGTCCCGCCACTTGAGCGAGGAGTTCTCCGCGCTGGACACCAGTTGCATGGCGATGTCCTTCTTGTGCGGGTCGTCGAGCCCGAGCCCGGCGCCCTGGGCGCGTATCCGGGCAGTGGCGGAGGCGTCCCGGAGTCCGTGCTCCGCCGCGGCCGCCTGGCCCACGCCGCCGAGGGCGAGGGTGGCGGGGAGGACGAGGGCCGCACCGATCGCGGCGATGGGGCTGGTCTTCTTCCACGTGCTCACGAGCATGCGGATCTCCGTTTCCCGGTGACTTGTTAGGAAGGTTTCCTAACCGTTGCCGGGTATTGAACGGGAGGCCCGCTTGTGTGACAAGGGGTGTCAGGAGTTACCCACGAGAACGCGCCATTTCCGGGGGCCGGGTCTTCGCGCCCCGTAAGGGGCGCCAGACTTACGCCTGGAGAACGACCTCGGCCTCGCCCGTCGTGGTCTCGGCGAGCGGGGCCCACCCGCCCTCCGGCGGGACCGCCGCAGCACGCCACCACGGCTCCAGCGGCAGGCCGTCGACCGGCTCGAACGGCTGCCCGGGCCGCGGCACCGCCACCCGCGCACCACTGCGCCGGGCGGCGGCCACGGTGCCCTCGGCCGGCTCCTCCCAGGGGTGCGGGGCGAGGTTGAACGTGCCCCAGTGGATCGGCAGCATCACACCCGCCTCCGCAGCACCGCGCTGCAGGTCACCATGGGCGCGCACGCCCTCCTCGGGCGTCATGTGGATGTCCGGCCAGAATTCGCTGTACGCACCGATCTGCACCATGGTGGCGTCGAACGGCCCGAACTCGGCGCCGATGTCCGCGAATCCGGAGAAGTAGCCGGTGTCGCCGCTGTGGAAGATCCGGTGCTCCGGGCCGGCCACGACCCACGAAGCCCACAGCGTGTGCTGGGTGTTGCGCAGCGCACGGCCGCAGAAGTGCCGCGCGGGGGTGGCGGTGAAGGTGAGTTCGCCGATGCGCGTCGACTCGTGCCAGTCGAGTTCGGTGATGCGGTCCGCCGGGATGCCCCAGTGCTCCAGGTGCGCGCCGACGCCGAGGGGGACGACGAAGGCCGCGCCGGTGCGGGCGAGGGCGCGGACGGTCGGCATGTCCAGGTGGTCGTAGTGGTCGTGGGAGATCACCACCGCGTCCAGCGGGCCCGTCTCGGCCAGCGGCACGGGCACGGGGTGCAGCCGCCGGGGGCCGGCGAGGGCGAAGGGCGAGCAGCGCTCGGACCACACGGGGTCGAACAGCACGCGGCCGCCGTCGATCTCGGCCAGCACGCTGGAGTGGCCCATCCAGGTCAGCCGCAGCCCGGAGGCGGCGGGCGCGGCCAGGTCGGCGACGGTCGTGGGGTGGACGGGCACGGCGTGGGCGGGGGCCCGGCGGACGCGCTCCTCCTTGCGGAAGTAGGTGGGCAGGAAGGCGAGCATCGAGCGCGACGACGGCCGGGCCGCACCGGCCGGGTTGACGAAGACGCCGTCCGCGAAGTGCGGCGACCGCCTGATGCGCGCCATCCGCTCCCCCGCCGGGTCCGCCCCGAAGGCGGCCGGGCGCAGGGCGTCGAGCGGGGAACGGGGCAGGCGGGAGCCGGTCACGGCACCTCCAGGCAGGCGAAGACGGGTCACCCCATTATCAGGCCGCTCACCCGGAGGGTGACGTTCAGCCGTCCGTCGAGGCCGAGGGCGGGCGGGGCCGTGCCGGGGAAGGTGCGGGGAACGCCGTGGTGGGCCAGGCGGGACGGGCCGCCGAAGACGAACAGGTCCCCGCTGCGCAGCTCCACGTCCGTCCACGGGCGGCCGCGGTCGCTCGCGTTCCCGAACCGGAAGACGCAGGTGTCGCCGAGGCTGAGGGAGACCACGGGGGCGGCGGACTTCTCGTCGCTGTCACGGTGCATGCCCATCCGGGCCTTGCCGTTGTAGAAGTTCACGAGCGCGATGTCGTAGGGCTCGGTGCCCTTCTCCTGTCCGTACGCATCCCCGTACGCGTCGGCCACGGCGTCCCGTGCCAGCTCGCCGAGCCATTCCGGGAACGGTTTCACGGGCGCCCCGTCGCCGTCGACGACGGTGCGGGCGTAGCCGTAGGGGAACCAGTGCCAGCCGAGGCACACCGAGCGCACCGACATCTCGCCGCCGCTGGGCATGCGGACCGTGCGCAGGCCGGCGGGCGGCGCGGCCCACACGCGGCAGGCGTCCAGCAGCCGGCGCTGGGCGGGCGGGTCCAGCCAGCCGGGGACCTGCACGGCCCCCGGTGCGACCTCGGCCCGGGGCCGCGGGAACAGTTCACCGTCCATGCGGCCAGCGTAGGTCCGAGGTGTGTCACACTCCGGGCGGGCCCGTCCGTCGTACCGGTGACAGCGACCGCAGTGCGCCGCCGAGGAGGCACCGGACATGGCCCGCATCCCGCTCGATCTTCCCGACACTCCCCTCAACCGCATCCTGCGCTGGTACAGCAGGCGCACCTACGGCAAGGTCCTCGACCCGCTGATGGCGTACGCGCGTCACCGCAGGGTGCTGTTCGCCGTCTCCCGCTTCGAACTGTCGCTGGCCCGCTGGAAGAAGCTCGACCCGGGGCTGAAGGACCTCGCCGTGCTGGCGTCGGCGGCGGCCATCGGCTGCTCGTGGTGCACGGACTTCGGCTACTGGGCGAGCCGCAACCACGGCGTGTCCCACGAGAAGCTGCAGGACGTGCCGCGCTGGCGCGACAGCGACGTCTACACGCCACTGGAACGCGACGTCCTGGAGTACGCCGAGGCGATGTCCGCCACCCCGCCCACCGTCGAGGACGCGCTGGTGGAGCGGCTGCGCACGCAGCTCGGGGACGAGCGGCTCGTGGAGCTGACCATGATGGTGGCGGTGGAGAACCAGCGCTCGCGCTTCAACTCGGCGCTGGGGCTGAGCGCACAGGGGTTCAAGGACAGCTGCGAGATCCCTGCGCGCCCGCTCAGGCCTTGAGCCCCACGCCCCCGTAGAAGATGGTGTTGTTGAGCTCCTCCGCGCCGGGCACCGGGCCGTCCGGGCGCCACAACGGCACCCGGACCAGGCCGGGTTCGAGGAGCGCGAACTCCCCGAAGAGCGGCTCGACGGCGACGCGGTCGCGCAGGGTGAGCGCGGCGGTGGCGTTCTTGTAGACGTCGACGACGCCGTCCCGCGCCGCCGTGTCCACCCGCCCCGGCTCGTACCCCTCGTAGGGCTCCTGCGTGGCGTGCGAGAGGACGAGCCTGCTGCCCGCGGGGAGTGCGGCGCCGAGGGCGGCGACGATGCCCGCCGGGTCCTCCTCGTCCTTGACGAAGTGCAGGACGGCGACGAGCAGCAGCGCCACCGGCTCGGAGAAGTCGATCAGTTCGCGGACGACCGGGTGCTGCAGGATCGTTTCGGGCTTCCGGACGTCGGCGAGGGCGAAGCCCGCGTTGCCCGCGTCGGTCAGCTTGGCCCCGGCGTGGGTGGCCACGATCGGGTCGTTGTCGACGTAGGCGACGCGGACGCCGTCGGCCACCTCCCGTGCCACCTCGTGGGTGTTGGGGGACGTGGGGATCCCGGTACCGATGTCGACGATCTGGCGGATGCCGCCGCGCACCGCGTCCCGCACGGCCCGCCGCAGGAAGGCCCGGTTGGCGCGGGCGGACAGCCGCACCTGGGGGTGGGCCTCGATGACGCGCTCGGCGGCGATGCGGTCGACCTCGTAGTTGTCCCAGCCGTCGAGGTAGTAGTCGTACATCCGGGCCGGGTGCGGCCGGCTCGTGTCGATCTCGGCCGCGGGGAAGCCCCGTTCGGTCACGCCCGGGCCGTAGCCGCCCAGGCCCTCCACGCCGTGGTCGGTCATGCGGGGCTCCCTTGCGGTGTGCCGGTGAGCAGGAAGTCGGCCTCGCCGGCCTTCGCCCCCCGGATGAAGGTCTCCATCTCGTGACGGGTGTAGATCAGGGCGGGCCCCTCGGGGTCCGTCGACTGCCTCAGCGCCACTCTGCCGTCCACCAGCCGCATCGCCTCGACGCAGCTGCCCCCGTTGCCGCCGCTCCACGGCTTGCTCCAGCCCTCGGTGCCGAGGTCGGTGGCGGGCATGCCGTTGTAGACCCGGTCCGGATCCATGGTTCAGATCTCCTTACGAATGCCACCCAGGATGGCCTTGGTGGTGTGGGGCGGCGCGGCCTGCGCGCACATGCGGTCCAGGGCCTCCAGGAAGGCCGAGACATCCTCGCGCTGGTCGAAGTACGAGGCGCCGACGAGGTTTTCGGCGCAGGCGATGTCCGGAAGCTCCTGGATCGGGAACCGGAAGATGTGGAAGGGCCCGTACATCGCCGGGTGCGGCCCGGCGGCGAACGGCATGATCTGCAGCCGTACGGCGGGCAGTTCGGTGGCCTCGATCAGCCGGTCGACCTGCGCGCGCATGACGTCCGGGCCGCCGATGGGACGGCGCAGCACGGTCTCGTCCATGACGACCCACAGCAGCGGCGCCTTCTCCCGGCGGAGCAGGCCCTGGCGCTCGCGGCGGACGGCCACCGCGCGCTCGACGTCGGCGTCGGGGGCGTGCGGCATGCCGGCGCGGAGCACGGCACGCGCGTAGTCCTCGGTCTGCAACAGGCCGGGGACGTAGTGCGGTTCGTACGCCCGGATGAGATTGGCCTCTCCCTCCAGAGCGACGAACGCGCTGAACCACTCGGGCAGGACGTCGCGGAAGCGGTGCCACCAGCCGGGGCGGTTGGCCTCGCGGGCGAGGGCGACGAAGCCCTCGACCTCCTCGGGGTCGGTGATCCCGTACAGGCCGAGGAGCTTCTCGACATAGGGGATCTTCAGCCCGACCTCGGCCTTCTCCATTCTGCGGACCGTGGCGTGGGTGACATCGAGGGCGCGGCCCGCCTCCTCGAAGGAGAGCCCGGCCTTTTCGCGCAGCTCCTGCAGCCGCTTGCCGAGGACGACCCGCAGGACGGTCGGAGCGCCCGCAGCACGCGACTCCGCCACTGTCCACCCCCTCCAACTGCCGTCATATGCCAGCAGTCTGCCACGCGGCCACCCGGAGTCGACAGACTGTCTTTGCGATTCTGCAATTTGCAGATTGAACCTTGCCACACATGAGCCGCATCGCACATAGTTACGGAGTGGCCCCCTCCCCTGACGCACCCTTGCTCGGGCGCCGCGGCAGCTCCCTTGCCGGCCGCCTGCAGGACGCATTCCACTTTCCGGCGCTCAACACCTCGGTGGCGGAGGCGCGACGACGCGTCCTCGCCCGGCTGCAGGAGTGGGGTATCGACGAAGTGGCGTGCGACGACGCCCAATTGGTGGTGTCGGAGCTGTTCACCAACGCGGTGCGGCACACCGACAGCGACAAGGTCAGCTGTCAGCTGCGGATCAGCGGTGCGGCGCTGCGCATAGAGGTCACGGACCAGGGGCACACCCCGACCGAGCCGAGGGTGCGGTGCAGCGGGGCGGACGAGGAGAGCGGGCGCGGGCTGCTGCTGGTGGGCGCGTTGTCACAGGCCTGGGGGGTCAGACCCGACGACAGCGGCCGGGGCCGGGTCGTCTGGGCCGATCTGCCGCACGGCGGCGCCCTGTAGGGGCGCGGGGCTGTTGACATATGCGGCTCCGCCGCGTGGGCGCGACCAGCCACCGACGGCCTGCGGCCGACGCATCACCCCGAGTCTTCAACTGCGGGCGCGTCGTGGCTGATCGCGCAGTTCCCCGCGCCCCTACGGGGCACAAGAGATCAAAGCGGCAAGAGATCCGGCCGCTTCGCCTCCACGTGGTCGCCCGAGGACTCTCCCCGCAGCCGGCGCCCGATCCAGGGCACCAGGTGCTCGCGCGCCCAGTGGATGTTGTCCCGTCGTACCTCGGCGGCCGAGCGCTCCTCCTCCGCGGGCCACGGCTGGTCCGGGTCGGCGGGCACCTCCAGGCCGAGCACCTGCGCGGCACGCAGGGCCACCCGGGTGTGACCGTCGGCGGAGAGGTGCAGGCGGTCGTCGCTCCAGGCACGCCGGTCCTGCACCGAGCGCAGCGACCACAGGTCGAGCACCGGGCAGCCGTGCCGGTCGGCGATGGCCCGCACATGGGCGGTGTACGTCGCGATCTTGCCCCTCAGGTGCCGGAACACCGGCATGCCCCGGGTGTCGAAGCCGGTGCACAGCAGCACCGTGCCGACGGACTCGGCGAGCTGGACGACGGCCGCCTCGTAGCGCTCGGCCACGTCGTCCGGGTCACCGCCGGGCCGCAGGATGTCGTTGCCGCCGGCGCAGAAGGTGACGAGGTCGGGGCCGAGCTCCTTGGCCCGGGGGACCTGCTCCTCCACGATCTGGTCCAGAAGACGGCCGCGGACGGCGAGGTTGGCGTACCGGAAGGTGTGTTCTTCCTGCCGGTCTGAGAGGAGTACGGCGAGTCGGTCGGCCCAGCCGACGAAGGTACCGTCGGGCCCCGGGTCCCCGACGCCCTCGGTGAAGCTGTCCCCGACTGCTGCGTACGACCCGATCGCGCTCTTGCTGAAGGATTTCGAATCGTCTGCCACGTCAGTGCATCTTTCACCTTTCGGAGTGACCTACGCCACCGTAACCAGGGGTTGACGTGCCGTGATGTATCCCACCCCGACAAAAACCGGCATCACGGGAATACGATCGGCGGGCCCGGAGCCGACACCTGAGGAGCGCCCGTGACGCAGACCCCGTACGTCCCGCACACCGAACCCGCACTGGCGGGTGTCCGCAACTTCCGTGACCTGGGCGGGCTGCCGGCCGCCGACGGGCGGCAGGTGCGGCCCGGCGTGCTCTTCCGCAGCGGCCACCTCGCCCGCGCCACCGCGGCGGACGCCGAGTTCCTCGGCTCCCTGGGCCTGCACACGGTCTTCGACTTCCGCAACGCGGCGGACATCAAGCTGGAGGGCGAGGACATCGCGCTGCCGGGGGTGCGGAACGTCAACCTCCCGCTCAGCGACCCTGCCGACGGCGGCGAGTTCTGGCGGATGGTCCGGGAGGGCGGCCTCGACCGGCTGCGGGCCGCCCTCTCCGACGGGCAGGCCGCGGGCCGGATGACGGCCTCGTACCGCGAGATCGTCACCACCCGCACCGCCGAGCACGGCCGCGTCCTGCACACCCTCGCCCAGGACGCGGTGCCGGCGCTGATGCACTGCTCCGCCGGAAAGGACCGCGCGGGCCTGTCGGTCATGGCGACCCTGCTCGCCCTCGGGGTGCCGGCCGAGGCCGTCGAGGCCGACTACCTGGAGTCGAACGCCCCGCACCGCCGCTACACGGTGCAGCGCCGCCAGGACGTGGACCCGGCCACCGAGGCCGAGGTGACGGAGCTGCTCTCGCCGCTGTTCGAGGCGCGGGCGGAATACCTGGCGGCGGCGTTCGCAGCGATCGAGGAGACCTGGGGGACGACCGGGCACTACCTCGCCGAGGGGCTCGGGCTCACGCCGGAGATGCAGGAGCTGCTGCAGAAGCGGCTGCTCACGGACTGACAGCGCCCCCGTAAGGGGCGCGGGGAACTGTCAGTGCCCCGCGCCCCTACGGGGCGCCGTCAGTGCCCCGCCACGGCCTGCTTCACCAGCGTGCGGCCGAAGTCCCACATCAGTCCGCCGCCGTTGTGGGCGTCGTCCATGACCGCCGTGAAGGCGTCCACGAAGCGGTCCGCCTCCCGTTCCCCGATGATCAGGGGCGGGATGAGCTTGATGACCTCCAGGTGGTCGCCGGAGACCTGGGTGAGGATCCTGTGCCGCTGCAGCAGCGGCGCCACCACCATCTGCGCGAACAGGCCCTTGCGCGCCGCCTGCAGCATCGCCCAACGGGTGCGCAGGGCCATCGACTTCGGGCGGCCGAACTCGATGCCGATCATCAGGCCGCGGCCGCGCACCTCGTGCAGCAGCTCGTACTTGTCGACGAGCGCCGCCAGCCGGCTCCGCAGCCGGTCGCCGGTCTCCCGGGCCCGGGCGACGATGTTCTCGTCCTCCATGACCGAGAGCACCGCCAGACCGGCCGCCATGGCCTGGGCGTTGGAGCCGAAGCTCGCCGAGTGGACGAGCACCCGGTCCATCGAGGAGTAGACCTTCTTGAAGATCCAGTCCTTGCCGAGCGTCGCACCGACCGGCACATAGCCCCCGGAGAGGGCCTTGGCCACGCACACCAGGTCCGGCTCGACACCGCTCTCGTGCTGGTAGGCGAAGAAGTCGCCGGTGCGCCCGATGCCGGTCTGCACCTCGTCCGCGATGAGCAGCGCCTTGTGCCGGTGCAGCAACTCCTGTGCGGCGCGCAGGAATCCGGGCGGGGCCGCGTGGACGCCCTTGCCCTGGATCGGTTCGACGACGAAGCCCGCCACGTCGCCGCGCTTGAGCTCCCGCTCCAGCGCCCCGAGGTCGCCGAGCGGGACGGCCGTGTCCGGCAGCAGCGGGCCGAAGCCGTCCCGGAACCCGTCCTCGCCGTTGACGGACAGGGAGCCCGCCGTCAGCCCGTGGAAGGCGTGCGTGCAGTACAGCACCCTGGACCGGCCCGTGGCCCGGCGGGCGAACTTCAGCGCGGTCTCCACCGCCTCGGTGCCGCTGTTGCCGAAGAACACCCGGTCCAGGTGCGGGGCGTACGTCAGCAGCTTCTCGGCCAGCAGGCCGGGCAGCGGCGGGCAGTCGAAGCGGGTGAGGTCGGCGAGCGAGGCGTCGAGGACGTCGTGCAGAGCCTGGCGGACGACCGGGTGGTGCCGACCCAGGCCCATCACGCCGAACCCGGCGAGCATGTCCAGGTAGTCCAGGCCGTCGGCGTCCCAGAAGTACGCGCCCTCGGCCCGCTCGTAGACCTTGTCGAAGCCGATCGTGTGCAGCATGCGGGGCAGTTGGTGGTTCAGGTACCGGGCGTGCAACTCGTACCGTTCCCCGCCGCGCTCGGCCAGCAGCCGGCCGATGTCGAAGCCGGGTGTTCTCCCGTCGGTCATGCGTTGCTCTTCTCCTCCGTCGCCGCCAGGGGTTCCGGCACGGCTGCCGCCGGGCCGGCCAGGGCGGCGCTGATCCGTCCGGCGATCTCGGCCGGGGTGAGCCCCAGGTCCGCCAGCACCTCGGAGCGCTTGGCGTGCGCCAGGAACTGCTCGGGGATGCCGAAGGTCCGTACGGGCAGGTCCGTGCCGGCGTCGCGCAGGGCCTGGGCGACGGCCCATCCGACGCCGCCCGTACGGCTGTTGTCCTCGATCACGGCGACCAGGCGGTGCCGTCCGGCGAGCGCGGGCAGCGCCTCGTCGACCGGCTTGACCCAGCGCGGGTCGACGACGGTGCACGTGGTGCCGCGCGCTTCCAGCAGGTCGGCGGCGTCCAGGGCCACCGGGACCATGGTGCCGACCCCGACCAGCAGGACGTCCGCGCCGGCACCGGGGGGCTCCGGTGCGGCGAGCACGTCCATGCCGCCGATCCGGGCGACGGCGGGGACGTCCTCGCCCACGTTCGCCTTGGGAAAGCGCACCACGGTCGGCGCGTCCTCGACCGCGACGGCCTCGCGCAGTTGGGCGCGCAGCTGGGCGGCGTCGCGGGGCGCGGCGATCCGCAGGCCGGGGACGACCTGGAGGACCGACATGTCCCACATGCCGTTGTGCGACGGGCCGTCGGTACCGGTGACCCCGGCGCGGTCCAGGACGAACGTCACGCCGCACCTGTGCAGGGCGACGTCCATCAGCACCTGGTCGAAGGCGCGGTTGAGGAACGTCGCGTACACGGCGACGACCGGGTGCAGGCCGCCCGTGGCCAGGCCCGCGGCGGAGACGGCCGCGTGCTGCTCGGCGATGCCCACGTCCCACACCCGGTCCGGGTAGGCCTCGGCGAACCTCGTCAGGCCCACGGGGTGCAGCATGGCCGCGGTGATCGCCACCACGTCGGGCCGCTCGGCCCCGATCCGCACCATCTCGTCCCCGAAGACCGAGGTCCACGAGCGGCCGGCGGACGGGGACAGCGGCTGGCAGGTGAGCGGGTTCATCACCCCGACCGAGTGGAACCGGTCCGCCTCGTCCTCCAGGGCGGGCTGGTAGCCGCGCCCCTTCTGGGTGCGGCAGTGCACCAGGACGGGCCCGTGGAACCGTTTGGCCCGGCGCAGCGCCGACTCGACGGCGGCGATGTCGTGGCCGTCTATGGGGCCGAGGTACTTCAGGCCCAGGTCCTCGAACATGCCCTGCGGGGCGAAGGCGTCCTTGAAGCCCTTCTTCGCGCCGTGCAGCGACTCGTACAGCGGCTTGCCGACGACGGGGGTGCGGTCCAGCAGGTCCTTGCCCCAGGACAGCATCCGCTCGTAGCCGTCGGTGGTGCGCAGGGTGGCGAGGTGGTTGGCCAGGCCGCCGATGGTGGGCGCGTACGAGCGCTCGTTGTCGTTGACGACGATGATCAGCGGACGGTCCTTGGCGGCGGCGATGTTGTTCAGCGCCTCCCAGGCCATGCCGCCGGTCAGCGCCCCGTCGCCGATGACGGCGACGACGTGGCGGTTCCAGCGGCCCAGCACCTGGTTGGCCTTGGCGAGGCCGTCGGCCCAGCCCAGGACGGTCGAGGCGTGGCTGTTCTCGATGACGTCGTGCTCGGACTCCTCGCGCGACGGGTAGCCGGACAGGCCGCCCTTGCCGCGGAGTTTGGAGAAGTCCTGGCGGCCGGTGAGCAGTTTGTGCACGTACGACTGGTGTCCGGTGTCCCACAGGATGCGGTCGGCGGGCGAGTCGAAGATGCGGTGCAGGGCGATGGTGAGCTCCACCACGCCCAGGTTGGGGCCGAGGTGGCCGCCGGTCCTGGCCACGGCGTGGACCAGGAAGTGGCGGATCTCCTCGGCGAGTTCGGTCAGGTCCTCGGTGTCCAGCGCCTTCAGATCCCGCGGACTGCGGATGTTCTCCAGCAACGACACGGCGGCCCCCTCCTCCTCTGTCGGCCTTGCTCGTTCGGGCTCCCCGGTCAGGCCACGGTGACGGCGGGCGTCCCGGAAGCGGTGCCCTGTGTCTCCAGTTGCTCGGCGAGCTTCAGCGCCTCTTCGATGAGGGTCTCGACGATCTTCGACTCCGGCACGGTCTTGATGACCTCACCCTTCACGAAGATCTGCCCCTT
>NZ_JBSFWU010000117.1:0-21504 GCF_053594995.1 Streptomyces sp. NPDC002536 | reverse complement strand
CGGCAGGCACAGGATCGCGTACCAGGGCAGGCCGGCGGCCGCGCCGCTGCCCGCCATCACCATCAGGGTGACCTCGGTGGCGGTGTCGAAGCCGAGGCCGAACAGGAAGCCCAGCGGGTACATCTGGCCGGGGCGGGTGATGGAGCGCGTGAAGCGGCCGAGGATGCGGTTCATGAAGCCGCGCGAGTCCAGCTGCTGCTCCAGCTCGGCCTCGTCGTAGCGGCCCTCGCGCATGGCACGGAAGATGCGCAGAATGCCCGCGAGGGCGACGAGGTTGAGGGCGGCGATGAGGTAGAGGAAGCCGCCGGAGATGCTGGTGCCGATCACGCCCAGCGTCTGGTGGGTGGTGGAGTTCTCGTTCATCAGCGTGCCGGCCAGGTGCGTGCCGCCGCTGACCAGGGCGGCCAGCACGACGACCACGCTGGAGTGCCCGAGCGCGAACCAGAACCCGACCGAGACCGGGCGCTTGCCGTCCGCCATCAGCTTGCGGGTGGTGTTGTCGATGGCGGCTATGTGGTCGGCGTCGAAGGCGTGCCGCATGCCGAGGGTGTAGGCGGTGACGCCGAGCCCGACGCCGTAGACCTTGGAGTCCACCGTGTAGTGGTGGGGGGCGACCAGTAGGAAGAGCACGCCGAAGGCCGCGACGTGCAGGGCGGCTATGACGGCCAGCAGGGCGGCGGTGCGCACGGTGTCCTGGCGGCGCCATCGGAAGGACGGCGGGATGCTGCGGGGGGTCACAGCGGTATCGGTGGGCAGAGTCATCTGCGGGTCACGCTCCAGCACCTCGTGGATCAGTTCGTGAGATGCCGTGGCCGGTCTCCTGGCTTACGGGTACGTGCGCGCCCGCCCCTGCCTTCCCGGCCGCCGGATGCGGCCAGTGGCACCGCGCACCTGGAGAGGCGCGCGGAAGGGGGCGGAAGCTCCCCGATCACAGTGGCGAGGGCCGCTCCGGAATGGGGCCACTAGGGCCTTTCACCGGTCTTCCCGAACACCACGGCCGGGCCACCTTAGCGCCCTGGCCTCGGACGGTGGCAAAGATGTGGCAATTGCCATGCCCATGCAGCGGAACGGGTACCGACACTTCTGTGCGGATGTCCGCATGTGATGGACGGTCATGCAGGCCGGTGCTACGAGTGCAGCAGTGGGCGACGAGAGAGGGCTGATCGCCATGGCAGGAGACAGAGACCGCGACCGCGACCCCAGGTCCGTGTCCGGGTCCGGGTCCGGGTCCGGGGAGCACGTCGGCTTCGAGCGCCGCATCGGGCTGTTCCAGGCGACGGCCATCAACATGAGCCAGATGTGCGGGATAGGACCCTTCGTCACCATTCCGCTCATGGTCACGGCCTTCGGCGGGCCGCAGGCCGTCATCGGCTTCGTCGCGGGCGCCGTGCTGGCCCTCGCGGACGGGCTGATCTGGGCCGAGCTGGGGGCCTCGCTGCCGGGCGCGGGCGGCAGTTACGTGTATCTGCGACAGGCCTACCAGTACCGCACCGGCAAGCTGATGCCGTTCCTGTTCGTCTGGACGGCGATGCTCTTCATCCCGCTCGCGATGGCCACGGGCGTCATCGGCTTCGTGCAGTACCTCGCCTATCTGTGGCCCGGGATGACGCAGACCCAAGGGGACGTCACCGGGCTGGTGTTCATCGCGGTGGTCGTCGCGCTGCTGTGGCGGCGGGTGGAGAACATCGCGCGGATCACCGCCGTGCTGTGGGGCGTGATGCTCGCCTCCATCATCCTCGTCATCATCGCGGCCTTCACCCACTTCAGCGCCCACCTCGCCTTCACCTACCCCGCCCACGCCTTCGAGGTGACGTCCAACCACTTCTGGTTGGGCTTCGCCGCGGGCCTGACGATCGGCATCTACGACTACGGCGGCTACAACACGGCCGCGTACATGGGCGCCGAGATCAAGAACCCCGGACGCACCCTGCCGCGCGCCATCGTCTGGTCCATCTTCGGCATCATGACGGTCTATCTGCTGCTGCAGATCGGCACCCTCGGGGTCGTCGACTGGAAGGAGATGCTGGACCCGAACTCCACGGCCGGCTCCTCCGTGGCCTCGGCGGTGCTGGAACGGACGTGGGGCAGGCACGCCGCGGACGTCGTCACCGTGCTGATCCTCGTCACCGCCTTCGCCTCGGTCTTCACCGGGCTGCTCGGCGGCTCCCGGGTGCCCTACGACGCCGCGCGGGAGAAGGTCTTCTTCCGCCCCTTCGGCGTCCTGCACCCGCGACACCGCTTCCCGGTGCTGCCGCTGGTGACGATGGGGGTCATCGGCGCGATCGGCTTCCTGATCGGGCGTCACACCGACCTCAATACGCTGATCCAGCTGCTGACCACCGTCATGGTGATCGTGCAGGCGCTGTCCCAGGTGCTGGCGGCCACCGTGCTGCGCCGCCGCCAGCCGGGCCTGCGGCGGCCGTACCGGATGTGGCTCTACCCACTGCCCAGCGTGGTCGCGGCGGTGGGCTGGATCGTCATCTACGGCTACGCGGACCGCAGTTCCCCGGGACGGCACCCCATCGAATGGTCGCTGGTGTGGGTCGCAGCGGGCTGTGTGGCCTTCGTGCTGTGGGCGGCGTACGAGAAGGTGTGGCCGTTCGGGCCGCGGGAGATCAGCGAGGAGTACCTGGAACCCGGGGACTCCGGAGAAACAGCCGCCGCGGACACGGCTCCGGGAGCGGGCGGCGACCCCGAAGCCGACCCCGGCACCACGGAACCCGCACCCGCCTGACGGCGGGCCGGCCCCCGCGGCCGCCCGCCTTGATCACCTTTGTCCGGCCCGACAGCGGCTTCGTAGCCGAACGGTGATAAAACGGCACCCATGCCCGTGACCTCCGCTCCCGCCGCCAAACCCCCTGCCACGCCGCGCCGGCTGCTCTGGCACCACCTGATATTCGGGCTCTGGTATCGGCCCGTCGACGTGCTCGACGAGGCCCGGGACCGGAGCGTCTGGGGGGCGGCCATGTTCCTCAGCCTGCTGTGCGGGGCGCTGGGGACGCTGGGCAAGGACTCCTTCTGGGTCCAGTGGGGCGTGAGCCCCGTGCTCGCCCTGGAGGCCATGGCCATCGCCTCCGGGGTGACGCTGGTGGCCACCCTGTTCCTCGGCGCCGTCACCCACGCCATAGCCCGACGGCTGGGCGGCAACGGCCGGTTCGCGCCGACCACCGGCCTGTTCGCCGTCGTCTTCTGGGCGACGGACCTGCCGCGGCTGTTCCTCAACACCTGGCTGCCCGCGGATTCCGTGCCGGTGCAGGCGGCCGCCTCCGTCACCGCGGCCTTCGGCTGCGTGATCGCCACACTGCTGATCCGCGGTCAGCACCACCTGCCCACGCACAAGGCCGTGGCCTCGGTGGCGATCCAGATGGTGGCGGCGGTGGCCCTGCTCAAGTTCCCCCCGGGAAGCGGCTGACGGGCCGGCCGGCGGACGACCGGTGCGCGAAGGCCCGCCCGGTGCGACGGGGGATGCACACCGGGCGGGCTCGAGAACAGTTCTACCTCATCAAGGATGGGCCATGCATCAAAAACCTGTTCGCTTTGTCGATTACCGGCGGACGGGGAGCGAAATCAGGCCACGCGCCCGGGCGGCCGGACACCGCCCCGGCCACCCCTTCGGAACATCGAGTTCCGGATTCTCGAAGCGCTTCAGCAGAGCCGACAGCGCCGCCTGACCGGCCGGAACAGGCACTCCGCCGGTCTCGACTTCCTCCCGCGGGAAGCGGCGGACGGCCGGCGCCACGGGCCCGTCCCGGCGGCCGAACTCCTCGACAGCCCTTCCGAGACCGTCCGGATTCGATCGCAGCTCCCGGAGCCGCTCCACCCGGCCAGGGGTGAAGGTCTTTGGCCGCGCAGTTCCCCGCGCCCCTTTCGGGGCGCGGGGTCTGCGGCGCAGGCGGCCTTGACCCCCGTCCAGGGCCGCCTCGTCCTTCGGTTGTGCCGTCAGGGACGGCGTGCCGCGCTGATCTCCCGCAGTTCGGCGAGCACGGAGCCCACCAGCGGGTCGTGGTAGACGTCCGCGACGCGGGCCAGGTGCTCGTGCTCCTCGGCCGGGTCGGCGCTGACGGTCATCACCACGCTCTCCGCGTGGGGCGCCGCGACGTGCCCGGTGACCTGGTTGGCCAGGCCGCGGCGGAGGGCCGCCGCCTCGACCACCGCGGCGAGCCGGTGCTCGTCCAGTCCGGCGGCCTGCGCCTGACGCCGGGCCACGTCGAGCGTCACGGGCTCGACATGGCGCCGGATGCCGCGCTGGATGTCCCGGATCTCCGCCATGCGCCGGTTGGCGCGCCACTCCAGATCGGCGAACGGCCAGCGGCCCGACCAGCGGGACTCCTCGATGGTGACCTCGGGGGCATGGGCGGTGACCTCCTCCCACAGCGGCTGCAGCCGGCGCAGCCGGCGCCAGGCGGCCGCCCGCGGGCCGACGGCCGGCAGCGAGAAGCCCAGCAGGACCAGCAGCGCGGCGACCGAAGCGCTCATCGGGGCAACGCCGTTGGAGAGCCAGTACGCCTCGTGCCCGGCCCAGCTGAGCACGAAGCCGGTGAGCTTGCACAGGCAGTACAGCAGGCCCAGCCAGCAGCCGACGGCCAGCGTCCGCAGCCCCTTGGAGAGCCAGGAGCGGCCGATGCGGCGGGCGTAGCGCGGGCAGAGCCAGCCGAGCCCGGCGAGGCTCGTCCCGAAGATGGCCAGGTACAGCACCAGGAAGGCGACCACGCCGGGGGCGTTCGCGTAGGCGGTGCTGAAGTCGCGCGGGTGCTCGACGTCGTCGGGGCGTCCGACCGCAAAGCACACAATCGCTGCCGCCCAGGTCACCGCGACGACGGCCACGGCGAACCGGGACCGGGCGGCGGCGCGGGCGTGGAATCCCTCGTCGCCGCGGCTGGTCCAGCGCAGCAGCAGCACGGTGGCGCCGGAGGCGAACAGCACGACGGCCGAGTAGAGGAACACCATGGCCAGGTTCGCCACGCCGGTCAGCCGGTCGAAGGCGCGGTAGACGCTGGGCGCGGAGAACAGGAAGACGACGGGCACGCCCGCGGTCATCAGCGCGGTCAGCCCCAGGTCGACGTTGCCGCGGTCGCGGAACCAGGCGCGGGCCTTGTAGCCGACGATGGCCCAGGTGACGGCGCTGAAGGTCAGGTAGAGAGCGTCAAAGAACACCGGCACCGCCCTCCGTCGGCCTGCCGCCCGTCTCGCGGATCTGCTTCCGCACGTGCTGCAGCGCGGGCCCGAGCGAGGCGACGAGTTCGGCCGCCTGCCCCTCCAACAGGGCCTCCTGGCCCGGCGGCGGGGGCACGACGCGCGCCATCAGCAGCGTGCCGAGGATCTCGGTCTCGCGCTCGGTGAGGTTGTCGTAGCAGTGGTGGCGGGCCAGGCCCATGGTCAGGCCCAGGCGCCGCATGGCGGTGGCCACGTCGACGGACGGGGTCCACACCTTGAGCGCGTCCTCGGTGACGGCCGGGTCCTGGTCGTGGCCCAGCAGCAGGTGGCCGATCTCGTGCAGCACGATGTGCACCTGGTGCCAGGGGGAGGTCTTCTGCTCGTAGACGATCCAGAACGCGTCGTCCGTGGTGGCCGTCATGCCCGAGACCACGCCGTCCAGGCTCATCGGCACCAGGTGGATGGGCCGGCCCACGTGGCGGGCGACGGCGTCGCACATGCTCTGGAGATCGGCCGACGCGGGCAGCGCGAGCTCTTGGATGAGCTGCTTGCACCGCCGTCGTATCCGCCCCACTCGCATGCCTGCACCGTCCTCGTCCTCGGTACGCCGCCAATGCGTGAAGAGCCGCTCCTCGTGCGCTTCTGCCGTGACGGTCACGGGTGTTCCCCTCCCCCCGTGCCCGGTGGGTCGGCGGGGAGGTTCATCTGCTGCCGGAACTGGCAGATGATGGTGGTCAGGCTGTCCTGCACCTCCGGCGGGAGACCCACCGACCGCAGGGCGATCGCCCGTACGCGCTGATCCCTCATGGCGACGAGGAAGCGGACCTCCTCCTCGACCCGTGCGGCCTGGGAGGCCGACAGATCGCCCATCAGATAGCCGACGGGCACGGCGAAGAACTTCGCCAGCGCCCGCAGCACGTCGGGGCTGGGGTTGGCCCGCCTGCCGTTGCGCAGCATCGACAGGTACTGCTCGGTCAGCGAGACGCCGCCGTACTCCTCGGCCCCGCGGCTGATCTCCTCGGCCACGTGCCCGTTGGTGTACGGCGCCCCCGGCGGGTGCATGTTCGCGAACAGGTAGTTGAGCCGCTGCGCAAGCGGACTGCCCTTCTCCCGTGCCGTCCTGTCCGGCCTTTCCCCCCCGACTGCCATCTGCCCCGTCCCCGTTCGTGCGAGCCCTGCTGTCCTGCTGTCCTGCCGTCTTTCACGGCCAGTTAAGCCCGTACCGGCCGCGATGGGCATCGTGCCACGGGATGCGCGGCGAGCACTAGTCCGCCCCTGGTTACGAGCAGGTGAAGGACTTAACCGGGGGTTGAGGGCGGGGGCGTGGGCCGGGCGACGGGCGGGGCTCGTCTACGGTGAGCCCCAGTGCGCCGGGCCGCGGCGGACGTGGGGCGGAAGGGGTTGCGGGGCACCGTGTACGACGGTATGGACGACATGCGCGAGCCGCGAGCCGCGAGCCGCGAGCCGCGAGCCGCGAGCCGCGAGCCGGGCGACCTGCGGGTGCCGGTGGGGGCCGACGCCCGGCGGTGGCGGACGTTCGAAGGCGGCCGCGTCCTGGTCGCGGCAGCACGCACCGTCACCTCGGCCGTCCGGCTCCTCGAAACGCTCCCCGCACTCTTCCGCTCCGACCCGCGCGTCGACGTCGTCTTCGCCTTCGACCCCACCTCCGCATTCGGTGACGGTGTCCTCGACCTCCTCCACGCAGCGGGCGCCCGGGTCATGCCCTGGAGCCAGCTCTCGCGCACCGCGTGCGACCTCGTCGTCTCCGCGAGCGAGAACATCGATCTGACCGGGGTCGACTGCCCCGTCCTCGTGCTCCCGCACGGCGTCGGCTTCCACAAGCTCGTCCCCGACGCCCGCGGAAGCGGACGACGGCTCTCCGGTGTGATGGACGACCCGCGCGCCTGGCACGCCGTCTCCCACCCCGACCAGATCCGCCAACTCGCCGAACATCACCCGGCCCTCGCGGAACGCACCTTCCTCATCGGCGACCCCTGCCACGACCGTCTGCTGGCGTCACGGATGCTGCGCACGCGGTACCGCGAGGCACTCGGGCTGCGGGAGGGGCGGAAGCTGGTGCTCCTCAGCTCCACTTGGGGAGAGCAGTCCCTGCTGGGCACGGACCCGCTGCTCCCGCAACGGCTGTTGGGCGAGCTGCCACTGGACGAGTACCGGGTCGCCGCCGTCCTGCACCCCAACATCTGGTCCGCACACGGCACATGGCAGGTCCGCGCGGTGGAGGCGGCCGCACTGGACTCCGGGCTGCTGCTGATACCGCCCCACCGCGGCTGGCAGGCCGCCCTCCTCGCGGCGGACGCGCTGATCGGCGACCACGGCTCGGTGACCTTCTACGGTGCGGCAGTCGGCACCCCGTTGCTGCTCGCCGCGTTCGGCGAGGAGTCCGTGCCCGGCACCCCCATGGCCGAACTGGGCCGCATCACCCCGCGCCTGGACCCGCACGCCCCGTTCGCGGCACAGCTGGAGCGGGCCGTGGCGGAGCACGATGCGGAACGCATCACGAAGGTGGCGGGCGGGGCCTTCACCGAACCGGGCCGGTCGCCGGAGCAGTTGCGGTCCGCGCTGTACGAACTGATGAAGCTGCCGGAACCGGATGCGGCAGGGACGCCGCCGCTGCACCGGTGGCCGGTGCCGGAGGCCGGTCCGGGTGAGGTCACGGCGATGTGGGTCCGCACGTCCGGTGCGGATCAGGCCGTCACGGTACAGCGACGGCCCGCAGCAGCCGGTGGCGACCAGGACGAGGGCGACGGGGACGCGGAGTTCGGTCACCTCTCCTGTGACGAGGACGAGCAGGACCTGCGGCAGCTCGCCGGCGCTTCGGTGATCACCTCGCGGGTGCAGGCCGGTTCGGCGGACGCCGCCGTGGGGCGGGCCCGCCGGCTGCTGGACGAACTGCCGGGCAGCCTGCTGGCGACCGTACCGGTGCCGGGCGGTTCGGTGGCCCTGTTCCGGAACGGCCGCGCGGTGGAGTCGACGATGACGGACGCGTCCTTGGCCGGGGCCGTGGTCTATGCCCGCTTCCGGGCGCAGCACCCCCTGACGGGAACGGTGACGCTGCGCGTCGGGCGGCACGAGGAGGATGTGACGCTGCGGGAGCACCGGGCGGCCGAGGGCTGAGGCCCCGGGGTCACGCGTCCCGACCGTCCAGCCGCTTGCGCAGGTCCTCGGCGTGGGGGCTGCCGCCCGCCTCGTGGATCTCCAGCGCCCGCTCCAGGTGACAGCGCTCGGCCGCACGGTCGGTGCGGCGCCGGGCGATATCGGCCAGCTCTTCGCAGACTTGGGCCTCGTAGAAGACGGCTTGTGTCGCGTTCAGCATCCCTGCCGCGCGCTCCAGGGTGTGCACGGCCTCGTCCTCGCGCCCCAGGCCGTCGTGTGCGTGGCCCAGGGCCGCCAGGGCCCGGCCGGCCATGCGCACGTCCTTGCACTCGGCGAGTTGTTCATAGGCTTCTTGCAGGGTCGTCAGGGCCCGTTCGTGCTCACCGGAGGCGAGCAACGTGCTGCCCATGAACAGCCTGGCGAGGGCGGCGCCCCGGGGTTCGCCGGCCTCGATGTTGCGCTGGAGGGAGAGCTCGTACCACGTGAGCGCCCGGGCCTTGTCGAAGTGGTCCCAGTACCGGCCGGCGAACTCGGGGACGGATGCGCGCAGCACCGGATGTGCGGACTCCTCGGCGAGTTCGACGGCCCTCTCGATCTGCTCCCGGGCCCGGCCGGCATCGCCGACGTCCGTCAACGGCCGGGACACCAGGCTGCGGAGCCTCGCCTCGGCGTCCCGGGCGCCGAGGCGCGTGGCGGAGTCGGCGCCCAGGGTGCCGGACTCGATCCAGTCGGCGAGGTGCCGGTGGTGGAAGTAGAGCGCGGTGAGGGATTCGGCGAGCTGCCAGGCCTGCTGGTCGAGGCCGCGGGCGTGTGCGACCCGTACCGCGGCGAGCAGGTCCGCCCGCTCGGCTTCCAGCCGGGCGAGCGCGGCATCGCGTGCGCCCGGCCCGGTGAAGGGGTCTTCGTGGCCGGCGAGGACGACGTCGTGGTCGGTGATCCGCAGCCGCTTGCCCATGATCGCGCGGTCGGCGAACGCCGCCCGGACGACGTGGAGGTCGATGACCCGGCGCACCGCGGCTTCCCGTTCCTCTTCCGGCTCGTCCTGCTCCGCGAGGCTGCGCGCGTGCAGGCGTACGAGGTCGTGGAGGGTGTAGCGGAATTCGCCCACGGCATCCTCCAAGAGGCTGGCGTCGTCGAGCTCTTCCAAGAGAGGCTGCGCGGTGGCGACGGAGCACCCGGTCAGGGCGGCCGCGGTCTCCGCGTCGAAGGCCCGGCCCGGGAGCAGCGCGAGTCGGCGGTACAGCCGGAGTGCCTCGGCCGACAGGTCGCTGCAGGTCAGGGAGACGGCTGCGGAGACGCTGCGTTCACCGCCCGTAAGCGCGGCCAACCGGCTGTCCTCGTGGGCGAGTTCGTCCACGAGCGCGGCGAAACCGAGCCGGGAGCGTCGTGCCAGCCTCGTGGCCACGATCGTGAGGGCGATGGGCAGCCCGCCGCAGAGTTCCACGAGCCGCTCGGCGGCCTCGCGCTCCGCCGCCACCCGGTTCTCGCCGCACACCTTTGCCAGCAGGAGCGCGCCGCTCGCCGCGTCGAGGGGCTTCAACGGCATCAGCCGGGCGCCGTCCCCGATCAGTTCGTCGAGGCGCCGACTGCTGGTGACGAGTACGGCACTGCCGGGCGCAGCCGGAATGAAGGGCCTGATCTGTGCAGGCAGGGTGACGTCGTCCAGGACGACCAGGAGGGGCCCGCTCCGGGCGGCATGGGTGCGGTAGAGGTTCGTGCGCTCGGCCAGCGTCGCAGGGAGGAAGTCCTTGGTCACGCCGAAGGAGGTGCGCAGACAGCGGGCCAGCCCTTCGGAGACGTCGCAGGCGCCGGACGGCCCGCGCAGCGCGGCGAAGTCGACGTAGAGCTCTCCGCCGGGGTAGCGGCCGGACTCCAGTTCCACCCACCGCCGTACGACGCTGCTGGTGCCGATGCCCTTCAGACCGCTGATGACGATGATCCGGGTCGGTCCGGTGCCGGGAACCAGCCATTCGCCGAGATCGAGGAGTTCACCGTCGCGATTGACGAACAGCCCTGTACAGCCCGGCACTTCGTGCGGAGTCGGCGGCTCGACGGGGCCGCGCTGGTCGTAGAGGACCACGTCCCCGCCGGCCTGGACGATGAGTTCTGCGGAACTGCCCTCGACGCGGTTGCAGGACCGGACGTCCGTCACTTGCCGTTCCAGGTGATGTTCATGTCCCTCCCCTGGATCAGCGGCCCGTCGACCCGCGACCGCGACACCGTGTTCGTCACCCGGCTGTTGTCCACCGACACCTGCAGCCGCGCCGCCTGCTCCTCCCACTCGCGGTACTCCGCGGCGAACCGTGCATCCTGCCGGGCCTGACCGAAGATCAGTGCCGACAGCTCCTGCACCTGTTCGCGGTCCTGCGGGTCGAGCGGCAGCACCAGCGTGCCGCTGTCGCCCTCCTCCTCGCGGCCGCGGCCGAACGCGCGGCGGACGAGGCCCGTCAGGGACTCCCACGCCTGGCGGCCGGCTTCCGTCCCCACGGAACCCGCAGCAGCCGTCACCGCAGTGGTCACCGCGCCCAAGGACACCGGATCGACCATCAGTCAACTCCCCCACCCGAGCAGCTCGAACAGCTCCTGTCGGGCCCAGGCTACCGCGGGCCCCGGACACGCCCTGTGCGGCGTCCCGGTGAATCCTGTCGTGCCGGGCTCTCGTCACCCGCCTCCCCCGCGTAGGACGATGGCACGCTCGCCTCATCCGACTGTCCTCGCACCAGGGAGGAAACGTTCATGAGACGCACCGGAAGACCCAAGGCCATACGCGGCTTCACCGCCCTGCTCCTCGCCCTGCTGCTCGCGACCCCGTTCGCCCCGGCCGCCCATGCCGCCGACGGGGCGCCGCACACACGGGCGGCCGCACGTGCGGCCGGCGACTACTGGACGTCCGAGCGCATGGAGTCCGCTCTCCCCGCCCTCGGCGGGCGCCGCGCGGAGCGCACCGGCGCGGCGGAGCCCGTACCGCCCAGCCATCCCTTCAACGGGCTCCCGCAAGTGGGCACGTTCTTCTGGACGGACGGTCACAACACCGGCCGCTTCTGCGGCGGCACCGTGGTGCGCAGCCCGCACCGCGACCTGGTCGTGAGCGCCGCGCACTGCCTGCGCTCGCCCGATCCCAAGAAGCATTTCTCGTTCGTGCCGCAGTACCACGACGGCCTCAAGCCGCACGGCATCTTCCCGGTCGAGCTCATCTACCTCGACCAGCGCTACTACGACCTCGGCACGAACGGCGGCGCGCGCTGGGACTTCGCGGTCGTGCGGGTCGGGCAGCGCGAGGACGGCGAGGACGTGCAGGAGGCCGTCGGCGGGTTCGACCTGTCCTTCCACCCCGGCTACCGGCACGAGGACGTCCGGCTGATCGGGTATCCGGGCAACAGCGATGCGAAGTACCCCAAGCCCCTCGACTGCCGGTCCTCGACGCACCGTTACACCAGCACGGACCCGGCCGCGCCGGGCGACTTTCTGGAGATCGCGTGCGCGGGCTACATCGGCGGTACGTCGGGCGGCCCGTTCCTGGTGCGCGGCCCCTGGGGCTACGAGCTGATCGGGGTCATCGGCGGCTACCACACCGGCGGTGACACACCGGACATCTCCTACAGCTCGTACTTCAACGACGACCTGCTCGACCTCTACATGTCGGCGGTCGACGGCGAGCCGCCGGCCCACGCGTGACGGCGTGAAAACGTGCGGGGCAGTGCCACGCCGTGGCACTGCCCCGCACAGAGGTCCGCTCCGGTCAGCGCCGGTGCGGGTGGCGCGTCAGCGTGTATCCGCCCACGGCCGCGAGCGCGGCGAGGACGGCGCCGCCCACGGTCCACGCCCAGCGGTCCGACCACCAGCTGCCGTTCCAGCCGCCGTCGGGCTCGGCCACGGCCGCGGCGTGCAGCGGTGCACCCAGCTCGCCGCCCCCGGCCTGGGCTCCCCCGGCGTCCTTCGCGGTCGCCTTGACATCGGCGCGCACGGGCGTGCCGAAGTCCGTGGCGGGTGCGTCCGTGGTGGTGAGCCGCAGGTAGTAGGCGCCGGGCAGCGGGTCGTTGGACCAGCGCTCGGCCCACGGCCGTACCGTCCGCAGGGTGCAGGTGAGGGTCACGGTGGCATCCGTCCGCGAGACGCGCTTCGCCGGTTCGCCGGAGGCACAGGCCTGGCGGCGGCGCAGCCCGTCGAAGAGGTCGATCTGCCAGGTGGCCGATCCGCTGCGCACGGACGCCTCCGGCAGGGTCACCGTCGCGGTGGCCGTGACCTGCTGGCCGGCCCCCGCGGGGAACTGCCAGTAGAGGTAGTCGCCCGTGGAGCCCTGGGCCGTGGCCTGCTCACCCGGTTTGACGGGCGTGGCCGTGCGGAAGGACGTACCTGCCTCGGACGGCGCACTGTCGTCGGTGTCGGCGACGGCGGCCGGGGCCGCAGCGCACAGCGCCGCTCCGGCGAGCAGCACCGAGGCCATCGCCCGCCGCGTGCGCTTGATCATCTGTCCGGTCATCAGTTCTCCCTCCACACCGCGACGCGCCAGCGGGCCAGCCAGCCCCACAGCAGTCCGGCGAGCAGGCCGGTGACGCCGAGCACGGCCAGCAGGATCCAGCCCCGGCCCAGGCCGAAGGCGGCCAGGTCGGAGGGGTTGTCGGGGGACTTCACGAGATCCACGGCGAGTTCGACGGGCAGGCCCGGGTCGCGCTTGACGGAGGCCGGTGCGGAGAAGGAGTTGGAGACCTCCAGGCAGACCGTCTTGCCGTCCTTGCCGTCCTGGTCACCGTTCTTCTTCGCCTTGCCCGTCGCGTAGCGCAGGCCGGTGGCCATGACGTCGGTGCGTCCGCTGCCGGCGTCGCTGCCCCGCACGAGCTCCTGCCCGTCCTCGCCCACGGCTCTCAGCAGCACGCCGTAGTCCCGGTCGACCTGCCGGTCCGCGGCCACGCCGGCCGAGGCCCGCAGCTCCTGACCGGGCTTCACCTTGACGCGGTACCAGCGGTGCTCGGAGAACTGCTCGCGGTCGGTGAAGACACCGGCGCCGAGCTCGGGAGCGGTGGCGCAGGCGTTGGCGCCCTGGACGGGCTTGACGGTCTCGACAGGGGTTTCGGACCGTTTGACGAGTTGCTTGACGCGGCCGGTGAGCTCCTTGCGGTGGCGCACCGTGGTGTACGTGCCGCCGGTGGCCTCGGCGATGCAGCTCAGCTGCTCGCGGGTCTTGTCGTCATGGGCCAGGCCGAGGGTGTCCACGGTCAAGTGGCTTCCCTTGGCGGCCAGTTCGCGGGCCACCTCGCAGGGGTCGGGCTGGCCGCAGGTGTCCTCTCCGTCGGTGATGAGGACGATGCGGCGGGTACCGCCGTCGGTGCCGAGGTCCTGGTCGGCACCGCGCAGCGCGAGGCTGATCGGCGTCCAGCCGGTCGGCCGCAGCGTGGCGACGGCCGTCTTGGCCTCGGTCTTGTCCACCTTGCCGACGGGGTACAGCTGCTTGCTGTCCTTGCAGCCGATCTCCTTGTCGTCACCGGGGTAGGTGGCGCCGAGGGTACGGATGCCGAGCCGCACGCCGTCCGGCAGCGCGTCGATGACGTCGTCGAACGCCTGCTGCGCGGCGGACATGCGGGAACCGCCGTCGATGTCGCGCGTACTCATCGAGCCGCTGACGTCGAGGACCAGCTCGACCTTCGGGGAGTCCTTCGGGGGCCCGTCGGCGGCGTGCGCCGGCACCACGCCCCCGGCCAGGGCGGCGAGCAGGGCACACGCACCCGCCGCGAGCCGTCTTGTGATGATCATCCGAGGATCCTAACGGGCCCTCGCGCCCCGTCAGGGGCGCGGGGAACTGCGCGAGCAACCACAGACGGCCCGCAGTCAAAACAGAACCGGAGCTACTCCCCGCCCTCCAACTCGCCCTCGGTCTCCAGGAATGCGTCCCGCAGACCCTCCAGGGTCTGCGGGTCCGGCTTGGCCCACATCCCCCGGCTCTCGGCCTCCAGCAGCCGCTCCGCAATGCCGTGCAGGGCCCAGGGGTTGGCCTCCTGGAGGAAGGCGCGGTTCTCCGGGTCGAGGACGTACGTCTGGGCGAGCTTGTCGTACATCCAGTCGGGCACGACGCCGGTGGTGGCGTCGTAGCCGAACAGGTAGTCCACGGTGGCGGCGAGTTCGAAGGCGCCCTTGTAGCCGTGGCGGCGCATGGCCTCGATCCAGCGGGGGTTGACCACGCGGGCGCGGAAGACGCGGGAGGTCTCCTCGACGAGGGTGCGGGTGCGGACCGTCTCCGGGCGGGTGGAGTCGCCGATGTAGGCCTCGGGGGCGGTGCCCCTGAGCGCCTTGACCGTGGCCACCATGCCGCCGTGGTACTGGAAGTAGTCGTCGGAGTCGGCGATGTCGTGCTCGCGCGTGTCGGTGTTCTTGGCGGCGACCGCGATGCGCTTGTACGCCGTCTCCATCTCCGCCCGGGCCGGGCGGCCTTCGAGGCCGCGGCCGTAGGCGTAGCCGCCCCAGGTCGTGTAGACCTCGGCGAGGTCGGCGTCGGTGCGCCAGTCGCGGCTGTCGATGAGCTGGAGCAGTCCGGCGCCGTAGGTGCCCGGCCGGGAGCCGAAGATCCTTGTGGTGGCGCGGCGTTCGTCGCCGTGCTCGGCGAGGTCGGCCTGGGCGTGGGCGCGGACGTGGTTCTGTTCGGCGGGCTCGTCCAGCGAGGCGGCGAGCCGCACCGCGTCGTCCAGCAGGCCGATCACGTGCGGGAAGGCGTCGCGGAAGAAGCCGCTGATGCGGAGGGTGACGTCGATGCGGGGGCGGCCCAGTTCCTCCGGTCCGATCGGCTCCAGGCCCGTCACGCGGCGCGACGCGGCGTCCCACACCGGACGGACGCCGAGCAGTGCCAGGGCTTCGGCGACGTCGTCACCGGCGGTGCGCATGGCGCTCGTTCCCCACAGGGACAGGCCCACCGACGTGGGCCAGTCGCCGTTGTCGGTGCGGTAGCGCTCCACCAGGGAGTCGGCGAGGGCCTGCCCGGTCTCCCAGGCGAGGCGGCTGGGGACGGCCTTGGGGTCGACGGAGTAGAAGTTGCGGCCGGTCGGCAGGACGTTGACCAGGCCGCGCAGCGGGGAACCCGACGGGCCGGCGGGGACGAAGCCGCCGGCGAGGGCGTGCACCGCGTGGTCGATCTCGTCGGTGGTCGCGGCCAGCCGCGGTACGACCTCGCGGGCGGCGAACTCCAGGATCGCGGCGACCTGTTCACCGTGCCCGGCCGGCACGGCCGCCGGGTCCCAGCCCGCGTCCTCCATGGCCTGGACCAGGGCGCGTGCCTTCTCCTCCGCCTCGTCGGCCGTGGTCCGCGTCGCGGCGGACTCGTCGAGGCCGAGGGCCTCGCGCAGGCCGGGCAGGGCGGCGGTGCCGCCCCAGATCTGCCGGGCGCGCAGGATGGACAGGACCAGGTTGACGCGCTCGGGGCCGGTGGGCGCGTTGCCCAGCACGTGCAGGCCGTCGCGGATCTGGGCGTCCTTGACCTCGCACAGCCAGCCGTCGACGTGCAGCAGGAAGTCGTCGAAGCCGTCGTCCCCGGGACGCTCCTCCATGCCGAGGTCGTGGTCGAGGCGGGCGGCCTGGATCAGGGTCCAGATCTGGGCGCGGATGGCCGGGAGCTTGGCCGGGTCCATGGCCGAGATCTGGGCGTATTCGTCGAGGAGTTGCTCCAGGCGCGCGATGTCGCCGTAGGACTCGGCGCGGGCCATGGGCGGCACGAGGTGGTCGACGAGGGTGGCGTGGGCGCGGCGCTTGGCCTGGGTGCCCTCGCCCGGGTCGTTGACGAGGAAGGGGTAGACGAGCGGGAGGTCGCCGAGGGCGGCGTCGGGGCCGCAGGCGGCGGACAGGCCGGCGTTCTTGCCGGGGAGCCACTCCAGGTTGCCGTGCTTGCCGAGGTGGACCATCGCGTCGGCGCCGAAGCCGCCGTCCTCGCGGGAGGCCGCGATCCAGCGGTAGGCGGCCAGGTAGTGGTGCGAGGGCGGCAGGTCGGGGTCGTGGTAGATGGCGATGGGGTTCTCGCCGAAGCCGCGCGGCGGCTGGATGAGGATCAGCAGGTTGCCGCGGCGCAGGGCGGCCAGCACGATGTCGCCCTCGGGGTTGCGGCTGCGGTCGAGGAACATCTCGCCGGGCGCGGGCCCCCAGTGCTGCTCGACGGCCTCGCGCAGTTCGGCCGGGAGCCCGGCGTACCAGCGCTTGTAGTCGGCGGCCGGGATGCGGACGGGGTTGCGGGCGAGCTGTTCCTCGGTGAGCCAGTCCTGGTCGTGGCCGCCGGCCTCGATGAGGGCGTAGATGAGCTCGTCGCCGTCGCCGGACGCGAGGCCCGGGACCTCCTCGGCGCCGAAGTCGTAGCCCTCCGCGCGCAGTCGGCGCAGCAGGGCGACGGCGCTGGCGGGGGTGTCGAGGCCGACGGCGTTGCCGATGCGCGAGTGCTTGGTGGGGTAGGCGGAGAGCACGAGGGCGATCCGCTTCTCGGCGGCCGGGATGTGGCGCAGGCGGGCGTGGCGCACGGCGATGCCGGCGACGCGGGCGGCGCGCTCGGGGTCGGCGACGTAGGCGGGCAGGCCGTCCTCGTCGACCTCCTTGAAGGAGAACGGGACGGTGATGATGCGCCCGTCGAACTCGGGCACGGCGACCTGGGTCGCGGAGTCGAGCGGGGAGAGGCCCTCGTCGTTCTCCTCCCACGCGCTGCGCGGCCCGGTCAGGCAGAGGGCCTGCAGGACGGGCACGTCCAGGGAGGCGAGGGCGCCGGCGTCCCAGGATTCGTCGTCGCCGCCGGCCGAGGCGTCGGCGGGCCGGGTGCCGCCCGCGGCGAGCACGGTGGTGACGACGGCGTCGGCCGCACGCAGGGCGTCGAGGAGTTCGGGCTCGGGGGCGCGCAGCGAGGCGACGTACAGCGGCAGCGCCCGGCCGCCGGCGTCCTCGACGGCGCCGCAGAGGGCGTCGACGAAGGCGGTGTTGCCGCTCATGTGGTGGGCGCGGTAGTAGAGCACGGCGACGAGCGGGCCGTCGGGGTTCGCCGCCTTCGGGGTGCGCTCCAGCTCGCCCCACGAGGGGGCGGGGGCGGGCGGTTCGAAGCCGTGGCCGGTGAGCAGCACGGTGTCGGAGAGGAACCGCGCCAGCTGGTCGAGGTTGGCGGGCCCGCCGTGGGCGAGGTAGGCGTGGGCCTCGGCGGCGATGCCGATGGGCACGGTCGAGTGCTCCATCAGCTGGGCGTCGGGCGCCTGTTCACCGGTCAGGACGACGACGGGCCGCTCCCCCGCGAGCAGCAGGTCGAGCCCCTCCTGCCACGCGCGGACACCGCCGAGGAGCCGTACGACGACGAGGTCGGTGCCCTCCAGCAGCGCGGGCAGCCCGTCGAGATCCAGCCGGGCGGGGTTGGCGAGCCGGTACGTCACCGGGCCGTCGGCCGCACGGGCGCTGAGCAGGTCGGTGTCGGACGTCGACAGGAGAAGGATGCGCATGCTGCGGCTGGCCTTCCTCGGGGTCCGCGCCCCGGGTGGTCGTGAGGACGGCGGGAGTTCCTGACTCGCCCGGCGTCTCACCGCCGTGCTCACAGTGGCGGGACCGTACCGGAATCACACCGGCTTCCTCCCCTGTCGCCGTCGCTGGCGTGGTCATACTAGCGGGGCGCGCCCCGAAGGGGTGCGGGGAACTGCGCGCTCAGCCCCCACCGCTCCGCAGCCGGTAGACAAGCCCAGCACCGCCGCCCCACCGTGGGTATGCTCGCCGCCATGCCCGCCCCCTCCGATCCCCCTGTCCGCACCGGCGGCGACCGCTGCCCCGGCGCGGTACGGCTGCACGCCGCGGACGACGGTGCACTGGCCCGCGTCCGCCTGCCGGGCGGGCTTCTGACGGTTCGTCAGGCAGAAGCCCTGGCACGGCTGTCCGACGAACTGGGCGACGGCCACCTCGACCTCACCTCCCGCGGCAACGTCCAGCTCCGCGGTCTCCCCGATGCCTGCGGCGGCGAACTCGGCATCCGCCTCCACGAAGCGGGCCTGCTGCCCTCCGAACAGCACGACCGGGTACGGAACGTGGCGGCGACCCCGCTCTGCGGCCTCGACGGCCCGGCTCCCGCCGACGTCCAGGCCTGGTCCCGCGCACTGGACCAACTCCTCTGCGCGAACCCGGACATCACTAAACTTTCCGGACGTTTCCTCTTCGGTCTGGACGACGGCCGCGGCGATATCGCCGCACTCGCCCCCGATGTGACATTGATCGCAACGGACGACGGGCACGCCCTGCTCTCCTACGCGGCGGCCGGCTCCTGCCTGCGCATCCCCGCCGCGCACGCCCCGCGCGCGGCCGTACTCGCGGCCGAGTGGTTCCTGGCCGAGCGCCGCCGCACCGGCAGCACCGCCTGGCGGATCGCCGAGTTCCCCGCCGGACAGCGGCCGCGGCTCGACGTGTTGGGGCAGCGGCTCACCGCCGAAGGCATCGCCGCCGAACCTGCCGAGAGGGCTCCACGGACGGGCGCCCCCACGGCCCCCGGGCTCGTCCCCGGCCCCGGCGGCCGGACCGCGCTGTCGGTCACGGCCCCGCTCGGCCGCCTGAGCACCGGCCAGTGGCGGCAGTTGTACGAGACGGCCGACGCCGCCGGCACGGGCGAACTCCGGGTGACCCCCTGGCGCGGCATCGTCGTCCCAGGCCTGCCGACGGCGACGGCGGCGGCGGCCCGGCTCACGGAACTCGCCGACGCGGGCCTGATCACCTCGACGGAGTCGCCGTGGCACCGCGCGGGCGCCTGCGCCGGCCGCCCCGGATGCGCCAAGTCTCTTGCGGACGTGCGGGCGGACGCGGCGGCCTGCCTCGCGCACGAGCAGCCCCACGGCGGGGAGCCCCTGCCCGTGTACTGGTCCGGGTGCGAGCGGCGCTGCGGCCGGCCGACCGACGGCCGGTGGGTGGATGTGCTGGCGACGGGCGGCGGTTACCGGGTGGGCATATCCGGCGAAGCCGCGCGGACGGTGACAGCAGCAGACCTGGCCGGCGCCGTGGCGACGGCCCGTACCACCACACGATGAACGACAAGGGCGACGAGGGCACAGTGTTCGACTACGACAAGGACGGCGCGTCCATCTACCGCCAGTCCTTCGCCACCATCCGCGCCGAGGCCGACCTCGGCGGACTGCCGCCGGACGTCAGCAAGGTGGCGGTCCGCATGATCCACGCGTGCGGGATGACCGATCTCGTCCGCGACCTGGCCTGGTCCCCGCAGGCCGTGGCCCGCGCCCGCGAGGCGCTGCGCGCGGGTGCGCCGATCCTGTGCGACGCCAACATGGTCGCCAGTGGGGTCACCCGCAAGCGGCTGCCCGCGGACAACGAGGTGCTGTGCACCCTCGCCGACCCGTCCGTGCCCGAACTGGCCCGGCGCATGGGCACCACGCGCAGCGCCGCGGCCCTGGAGCTGTGGCGCGACAGGCTGGACGGCGCGGTGGTGGCGGTCGGCAACGCGCCGACCGCCCTGTTCCGCCTGCTGGAGATGGTCGCGGAGGGCGCACCGCGCCCGGCGGCCGTCCTCGGCATACCGGTCGGCTTCATCGGTGCCGCCGAGTCCAAGGAGGCTTTGGCGGACAACCGGTTGGGGCTGGAGTACCTGGTGGTGCGGGGGCGGCGCGGCGGCAGTGCCATGGCCGCGGCCGCGATCAATGCGATAGCGAGCGAGGAAGAGTGAGCGAGCACAAGCCCGGACGGCTCTACGGAGTGGGCCTCGGCCCCGGCGACCCGTCCCTGATGACCGTACGGGCGGTGGAGGTCATCGCCGCCGCCGACGTCGTCGCCTACCACAGCGCCCGGCACGGCCGCTCCATCGCGCGCTCCATCGCCGAACGCCACCTGCGCCCCGACCACATCGAGGAGCGGCTCGTCTACCCCGTCACCACGGAGACGACCGACCACCCGGGCGGCTACCGGGGTGCGATGGAGGAGTTCTACGAGGAGGCCGCCGCGCGGCTGGCCGCGCACCTGGACGCCGGGCGCACCGTGGCCGTGCTGGCCGAGGGCGACCCGCTCTTCTACAGCTCGTACATGCACATGCACAAGCGGCTGGCCCACCGCTACCCGACCGAGGTCGTCCCCGGCGTCACCTCGGTGAGCGCGGCCGCGGCCCGGCTCGGCGAACCGCTGGTGGAGGGCGAGGAGGTGCTGACGATCCTTCCGGGCACCCTGCCCGAGGAGGAGCTGACGGCCCGCCTGGCCGCCACCGACTCGGCGGTGGTGATGAAGCTCGGCCGCACCTTCCCGGCGGTGAAGGGCGCGCTGGAACGTTCCGGCCGCCTGGCGGAGGCACGGTACGTCGAGCGCGCCACGATGAGCGGCGAGCGCACGGGCCGCGTCGCGGACGTGGACCCGGAGTCGGTGCCGTACTTCTCGGTGGCGGTGCTGCCGAGTCGCGTGGGTGCTGAGCCTGTCGAGGGCGCGGGTGCGGGCGAGGTCACGGTCGTCGGGCTCGGCCCGGCGGGTCCGCTGTGGCTGACGCCGGAGGCGCGGGGCGTGCTGGCGGCGGCGGAGGACCTGGTCGGCTACACGACCTACCTGGACCGGGTGCCGGTGCGCCCCGGGCAGCAGCGGCACGCCTCGGACAACAAGGTGGAGTCCGAACGCGCCGAGTTCG
The DNA here is from genome assembly GCF_053594995.1 of Streptomyces sp. NPDC002536. Classification (NCBI taxonomy): domain Bacteria; kingdom Bacillati; phylum Actinomycetota; class Actinomycetes; order Kitasatosporales; family Streptomycetaceae; genus Streptomyces; species Streptomyces sp. NPDC002536. Next base: position 650 of record NZ_JBSFWU010000117.1, on the reverse strand, counting down.
CCCTGGACCTGGCCCGGCAGGGCCGCCGGGTCGCCGTCGTCTCGTCCGGCGACCCCGGGGTCTTCGCCATGGCCACCGCCGTACTGGAGGTCGCCTCGGAGGGCCCGTACCGGGAGGTGCCGGTGCGGGTGGTCCCGGGCATGACGGCCGCCCACGCGGCGGCGTCCCGCGCGGGCGCCCCGCTGGGTCACGACTACGCGGTCGTCTCGCTGTCCGACCGCCTCAAGCCGTGGGAGGTCGTCGCGGAACGGCTGCGCGCGGCGGCCGCCGCGGACCTGGTGCTGGCGCTGTACAACCCCGGTTCGCGCAGCCGCACCTGGCAGGTGGGCAAGGCGCGGGACGTCCTCCTGGAGCACCGGGCGCCCGAGACCCCGGTGGTCCTCGGGCGCGACGTGGGCGGCCCGGAGGAGAGCGTACGGATCGTCCGCCTCGGCGAACTGGTGCCGGAGGAGGTCGACATGCGGACGATCCTGATCGTGGGGTCGACGCAGACGCGGGCGGTTCGGCGGGGCGCCGGTGCCTCCGGCGAGGAAATCGTGTGGACCCCGCGGCGGTACCCGGAGGGGTAGTTCGGGGCTCCGCCCCGTGGGCGCCCCGTAAGGGGCGCGGGGAACTGCGCGACAAGGACGACCGCCACCACGACCCCCTTC
>NZ_JBSFWU010000116.1:0-22371 GCF_053594995.1 Streptomyces sp. NPDC002536 | reverse complement strand
ACGCCCTCGGGCCCCGGCCTTTCCACGGGGGCCCGAGGGCTTGGGGCTGCGCCCCGTCAGGGGCGCGGGGAACTGCGCGACCAGCCACGACGCACCCGCAGTCGAAGTACCCGGGGCCTCGCCCCGGACCCCTGGGGCAGTGCGTCGGCTGCAGGCCGGCTGTGGCTGATCGCGCAGTTCCCCGCGCCCCTGACGGGGCGCTGTGGTGCCGCGCGACGAAGATCCGCCGGGCAGGCCCTAAAACACGGACTCCGCCTCGTCCATCCGGTCCTCCGGCACCCGCTTCAGCTCGGTGACCGCGTCAGCGATCGGCACCATGCGGATGTCGGTCCCCTTGAGGGCCGTCATCTTGCCGAACTCCCCACGGTGCGCAGCCTCCACGGCGTGCCAGCCGAACCGGGTCGCGAGCACGCGGTCGTACGCGGTCGGCGTACCGCCGCGCTGGACGTGGCCCAGGATGACCGGCCGGGCCTCCTTGCCGAGCCGCTTCTCCAGCTCGGCGGCCAGCTTGGTGCCGATGCCGGCGAAGCGCTCGTGGCCGAACTGGTCTATGGCGCCCTTGGCGTAGTCCATCGAACCCTCGGCCGGGTGCGCGCCCTCGGCGACGCAGATGACGGCGAACTTCTTGCCGCGGGCGAAGCGCTCCTCCACCATCGAGACGAGGTCGGCCGGGTCGAAGGCCCGCTCCGGCAGGCAGATGCCGTGGGCGCCGCCGGCCATGCCGGACTCCAGGGCGATCCAGCCGGCGTGCCGGCCCATGACCTCGACGACCATCACCCGCTGGTGCGACTCGGCGGTGGTCTTGAGACGGTCGATGGCGTCCGTCGCGACGCCGACGGCGGTGTCGAAGCCGAAGGTGCGGTCGGTGGAGGAGATGTCGTTGTCGATGGTCTTGGGAACGCCGACGACGGGCAGGCCTGCGTCCGAGAGCATCCGGGCGGCGGTCAGGGTGCCCTCGCCGCCGATGGGGATGAGGACGTCGATGCCGTATTCGCGGGCGAGTTCCTTGGAGCTCTCGCACGCCTCGCGCAGCCGGGCGCGTTCCAGGCGGGAGGAGCCGAGGATGGTGCCGCCGCGGGCCAGGATGCCGCTGACCGCGTCGAGGTCGAGCTTGCGGTGGCGTCCGTCGAGCAGGCCCTTGAACCCGTCCTCGAAGCCGATGACCTCGTCGCCGTGGCCGACGACCGCGCGGTGCACGACCGAGCGGATGACAGCGTTCAGGCCGGGGCAGTCGCCGCCCGCGGTGAGGACTCCGATGCGCATCGTGCTGTTTCTCCTGCTCGCTACTGGTACCTGTGAGCCGCGCCGATTGTTTCACGGCCCGGCCGCTGCTGCCGCATTCCGTCACCCCCGGCCTGACGCGCGCCTTATCCACGGGCGCAGGTATTGTCAAGAGGGCAAGCCCACCCTAACGGGTTTATTTTCATGATCAGTAACACGGCGAAGCATCGAGACGCATCAAGGAGAGCACGCGTGACGCGCAGCGTGTACGTGACCGGGACCGACCGGGGCGACGGGCGCCAGGTCATCGAGCTGGGAGTCATGGAGCTCCTCACCCGCCAGGTGGACCGGGTGGGCGTCTTCCGCCCGCTGGTGCACGGCGACGGGCCGGACAGGCTCTTCGAGCTGCTGCGGACCCGCTACCGGCTGGACCAGTCGCCGGAGACCGTCTACGGCCTGAGCTACGCCGAGGCCTCCGCGCTGCAGGCCGAGCGCGGCACGGACGAGCTGGTCTCCGCCCTCGTCGAGCGCTTCCTCGCCGTGGCCCGCGCCTACGACTGCGTGCTCGTCCTCGGCACCGACTACGCGGGCTCCCAGCTCCCCGACGAGCTGGCCCTCAACGCCCGCCTGGCCAACGAGTTCGGCGCCTCCGTCGTCACGGTCGTCGGCGGCCAGCAGCAGTCGGCCGAGTCGGTGCGCGCCGAGGCCCGCAACGCCCACCGCGCCTACGAGACCCTGGGCTGCGACGTCGTCGCCCTGGTCGTCAACCGGGTCGCCCCGGCCGACCGCGAGGCCGTCGCCGAGCACCTCGCCGCGAGTCTTCCGGTGCCCTGCTTCGCGCTCCCCGAGGAGCCCTCGCTCTCCGCCCCGACCGTGGCCCAGATCGTGCAGACGCTGGGCGCCGAGGTGCTGCTGGGCGATGCGGCCGGACTGGACCGCGACGCCCGCGACTTCGTCTTCGGCGGCGCGATGCTGCCGGTCTTCCTGCCCGCCCTGACCGAAGGCTGCCTGGTCGTCACCCCCGGCGACCGCGTGGACCTGATCGTCGGCGCCCTCGCCGCGCACAGCGCCGGCGCCCCCACCATCGCGGGCGTGCTGCTGACGCTGGACGAGCGCCCGGGCCCGGACATCCTCGCCCTGGCCGGCCGGCTGGCCCCGGGCACCCCGGTGATCTCCGTGCCGGGCGGTTCCTTCCCGACCGCGGCCGAGCTGTTCTCCATCGAGGGCAAGCTGGGCGCCGAGTCGCCGCGCAAGGCCGAGACCGCGCTCGGTCTCTTCGAACGGCACGTGGACACCGCCGCGCTGGCGAACCGTATCGCCGTCGCCGGCTCCGGCCGCGTCACGCCGATGATGTTCGAACACAACCTCATCGAGCGCTCCCGCTCCGCCCGCCGCCGCGTGGTGCTGCCCGAGGGCACCGAGGAGCGCGTGCTGCGCGCGGCCGACGTGCTGCTGCGCCGCGACGTCTGCGACCTCACCCTGCTGGGCGAGGAGGACGCCGTCCGCAAGCGCGCCGCCGAGCTCGGCATCGACCTGGGCGGGGCGCAGGTCATCGACCCGCAGACCTCCCCGCTGCGCGAGCGCTTCGCCGAGATCTACGCCAAGGTCCGTGCCCACAAGGGCATGACCGTGGAGCTGGCGCACGACGTCGTCGCCGACGTCTCCTACTTCGGCACGCTGATGGTCCAGGAGGGCCTGGCCGACGGCATGGTCTCCGGCGCGGTGCACTCCACCGCCGCCACCATCCGCCCCGCCTTCGAGATCATCAAGACCGCGCCGGGCGCCCAGATCGTCTCCTCGGTCTTCTTCATGTGCCTGGCCGACCGGGTCCTGGTCTACGGCGACTGCGCGGTCAACCCCGACCCGAACGCCGAGCAGCTGGCGGACATCGCCATCCAGTCCGCCGCCACCGCCACCCAGTTCGGCGTGGAGCCGCGGATCGCGATGCTCTCGTACTCCACCGGCACCTCCGGCTCCGGCGCGGACGTCGACAAGGTCCGCCGGGCCACCGAGCTCGTCCGCGAGCGCCGCCCCGACCTGCTCGTCGAGGGCCCGATCCAGTACGACGCCGCCGTGGACGCCGCCGTCGCCAAGACCAAGCTCCCCGGCTCCGAGGTCGCCGGCAAGGCCACGGTGCTGGTCTTCCCCGACCTCAACACCGGCAACAACACCTACAAGGCCGTGCAGCGGTCGGCCGGTGCGGTCGCGGTCGGCCCGGTGCTGCAGGGTCTGCGCAAGCCCGTCAACGACCTCTCCCGCGGCGCGCTGGTGCAGGACATCGTGAACACCGTCGCCATCACGGCCATCCAGGCGCAGGGCGAGCAGCCCAGCGAGCGCACCGAGCCCTGATGCGGCCGCCGGGGCCGGGGCACAGACGCCCCGGCCCCGGCCCCGTCAGGCATCCGCCGGTCCCCAGTCCCCAGCCCTCAGTCCCCACACGGAAAGCCCCTCAGCCCTTCATGACTGCCAACGCCACCCGGGTCCTCGTCCTCAACTCCGGCTCCTCGTCCGTCAAGTACCAGCTGCTCGACATGGCCGACGGCTCCCGGCTGGCCGTCGGCCTCGTCGAGCGCATCGGCGAGCAGACCTCCCGCCTCGCGCACACCCCGCTGGCGACCGGCGGCGACAAGCGCGAGACCACCGGCCCGATCGCCGACCACAAGGAGGCCCTGGAGGCCGTGGCCGCCGAGCTGGCCGCCGACGGGCTCGGCCTGGACTCCCCCGAGCTGGCCGCGATCGGCCACCGCGTCGTGCACGGCGGCAGCGAGTTCACCGAGCCGACCCTGATCACCGACGAGGTGCTGGCCCACATCGAGGCCCTGATCCCGGTCGCCCCGCTGCACAACCCCGCCAACGTCACCGGCATCCGCACCGCGCAGGCGCTGCGTCCGGACCTGCCGCAGGTCGCGGTCTTCGACACCGCGTTCCACACGACCATGCCGGAGTCGGCCGCGCGCTACGCGATCGATGCGGAGACGGCCGACGCGCACATGATCCGCCGCTACGGCTTCCACGGCACCTCGCACGCCTACGTCTCCCGCGAGACGGCGAAGCTGCTCGGCAAGGACCCGTCCGAGGCCAACGTCATCGTGCTGCACCTGGGCAACGGCGCCTCGGCCTCGGCCGTGCGCGGCGGCCGCTGCGTGGACACCTCCATGGGCCTGACCCCGCTGGAGGGCCTGGTCATGGGCACCCGCTCCGGTGACCTCGACCCGGCCGTGATCTTCCACCTGGCGCGGAACGCCGGGATGTCCGTCGACGAGATCGACTCGCTCCTGAACAAGAAGAGCGGTCTGATCGGACTGTGCGGCGACAACGACATGCGCGAGATCCGCCGGCGCATCGACGAGGGCGACGAGCAGGCGCAGCTCGCCTTCGACATCTACGTGCACCGGCTGAAGAAGTACATCGGCGCCTACTACGCGGTGCTCGGCAAGGTCGACGCCGTCGCCTTCACGGCGGGCGTGGGCGAGAACGCGGCCCCCGTGCGCGAGGCCGCCGTGGCGGGCCTGGAGGAGCTGGGCCTGGCCGTGGACCCGGCCCGCAACGCGGAGCGGTCCGGCGACGCCCGGCTGATCTCCCCGGACTCGGCCCGGGTCGCGGTCGCCGTGGTTCCCACCGACGAGGAGCTGGAGATCGCCACCCAGGCGTACGCGCTGGTCAGCTCTTGATCACCGGCTGATCACCGCGTGATGTCCCGTCCGGACACCGAGCGTTCCTCGGTCGTTCCCACAGCTCGAATATTCCGCTCCGAAACAAACCGATAGGATCTGCCCCATGCGCCGTTCCAAAATCGTCTGCACCCTGGGCCCCGCCGTCGACTCTTTCGACCAGCTGAAGACGCTGATCGAGGCCGGTATGAACGTGGCCCGTTTCAACATGAGCCACGGGTCCCACGCGGAGCACGAGGAGCGGTACCACCGCCTCCGCAAGGCCTCCGAGGAGACCGGCCGCCCCGTCGGCGTGCTGGCCGACCTCCAGGGCCCGAAGATCCGCCTGGAGACCTTCGCGGACGGCCCCGTCGAGCTGGTGCGCGGTGACGAGTTCACCATCACCACCGAGGACGTCCCCGGCGACAAGACCATCTGCGGCACGACCTACAAGGGCCTGCCCGGTGACGTCGTCAAGGGCGACCAGGTCCTGATCAACGACGGCAACGTCGAGCTGCGGGTCACCGAGGTCGACGGCCCGCGCGTGAAGACGATCGTCATCGAGGGCGGCGTCATCTCCGACCACAAGGGCATCAACCTGCCCGGCGCGGCGGTGAACGTCCCGGCGCTGTCCGAGAAGGACATCGAGGACCTGAAGTTCGCACTCGCGATGGGCTGCGACATGGTCGCGCTGTCCTTCGTCCGCGACGCCGCGGACGTCCGTGACGTCCACCGCGTCATGGACGCGGTCGGCCGCCGGGTCCCGGTCATCGCCAAGGTCGAGAAGCCGCAGGCCGTCGAGAACATGCACGAGGTCGTCATGGCCTTCGACGGTGTGATGGTGGCGCGCGGCGACCTGGCGGTGGAGTACCCGCTGGAGAAGGTCCCGATGGTGCAGAAGCGGCTCATCGAGATGTGCCGCCGCAACGCCAAGCCGGTGATCGTGGCGACCCAGATGATGGAGTCGATGATCACCAACTCGCGCCCCACGCGCGCCGAGGCCTCGGACGTCGCCAACGCGATCCTCGACGGCGCGGACGCGGTCATGCTGTCCGCCGAGTCCTCGGTCGGCGCCTACCCGATCGAGACCGTCAAGACGATGTCCCGCATCGTCGAGGCCGCGGAGCAGGAGCTGCTGTCGAAGGGCCTGCAGCCGCTGGTCCCCGGCAAGAAGCCGCGCACCCAGGGCGGTTCGGTCGCCCGCGCGGCCTGCGAGATCGCGGACTTCCTGGGCGGCAAGGCGCTCGTCGCCTTCACCCAGTCCGGTGACACGGCCCGCCGCCTGGCCCGCTACCGCACGGTCCAGCCGATCCTGGCCTTCACGACGGACGCCGCGACCCGCAACCAGCTGACCCTGAGCTGGGGCGTCGAGACCTACGTCGTGCCGCACGTGGACAACACGGACGCCATGGTCGACCTCGTCGACGCGGAGCTGCTGAAGCTCAAGCGCTACAACGAGGGCGACACCATGATCATCACGGCGGGCTCCCCGCCCGGCGTCCCCGGCACGACCAACATGGTGCGGGTGCACCACCTGGGCGGCGAGAACCGGTAGGTTCTGCCTCTCGCAGGTCGTACGGACAGACGCGACCGGGGCCGCCACTCTTCGGAGTGGCGGCCCCGGTCGTTTCCGCTGTCAGGAGTACGTGCCGTCCGTCAGGTACTGATGCAGGTCGGGAATGTGCAGCGTCCCGCCGAACTGGCCCGCCTGGCGGAGCTTCACGTCGGTGAAGAAGATCGGGATCGGCAGCTTCAGCCCCGGGATCATCGGGGGCAGACTGGTCGGCGACTGGGTCGAGGGGATCAGCCCGAGCAGGTTGCCCTTCAACTCCTCGGTGTACAGGGTGACCTTGCCGCCGGTGACCGTGGAGGTCGTCCCGATGCCGGCGACGTGGTACTCCTTGCCCTGGCTGTTGACGATCTGGTGCAGGTCCTTGATCGCGATCGAGTCCGCGGTGAACTTGAGGATGGACTTCTGCTGCCCGTTCACCGTGGTGATCTTCTTGACGCCCTCGTAGGTCAGCCCGTTGAGGGTGAGCCTGCTCGCTTCCAGGTACCAGGGCTGGTTCGGGAAGGCGTGGTGCTCGTTCTCGTCGACGACGGTGCCTTTGGGGCAGGGGGGCAGGGCGCCGTCGGTGCCGGCCCCCGAAGGGTCGGGGGCGGGGCTCGCCGAGTCGGACGGGCTCGCGCTCAGGGACGGTGCCGCGGCGGCCGGCTTGTCGGCCTGACGCCCGGAGGGCGAGGGGGACGGGGATGCGGACCCGGAGGCCGACGGGCTCGGGCTCGGCGAAGGCGAAGCCGAAGGTGAGGTGGACGGGCTCGGCGCAGCCGGCGCCGCCTTCTTGCCGCCTCCCGAGAGGATCTCGCCGAGCTTGGCACCGAGGCCGAGCGGGTCGAGCGGGTTGAACGCCTTGGTGGAGGGCGAGGCCGACGGCGACGGAGAGGCCGAGGGGGACGGCGAGGCGTCCGCGCCCGGGGCCGGCTTCGCCGGGGGCGCGACGGGCTTGGCTGCATGGTCCGAACTGCCCTTGTCCGGACCGGCCTTGGCGGAGGCGGACGCGGAGGGAGACGGGGACCGCGACGCGGAGGGCGACGGCGAGGTCTCCGCACTCGGAGCACTCGGAGCACTCGGGCTCGCGTCGGCGTCGGGCGCGGTGGCGCACTGCGCGTCCCCGAAGGGCCGCGGCGCCGACGGCTTCGCCTGGGCCAGCGTGGGCGTGAGGCCCATCCCCATCAGCACGGCACTCGGCATGGCGACGAGGGCCACGGCCTTGCCGGCGGGCATGTGCAGGCGGGAGAGCAACGGCTTGCGGGGCGCCGCGTGGCGCGGGCCGGTTCTCGACTCGCCGGTCTCGTCAGTCGGCACGGGACGTCCCTTCACCTGCGTCCACGACCGCCTCCGGCGTGCCGGGCATCCAGGAGACACCGAGACCGCCGCCGATCAGGGCGAGCAGAAAGCCCACGATGAAGGCCCCGAAGTTGGAGACGACCAGGGAGACCAGCCCGAGCAGGATCGCCGCGACGCCGGCGAACACCCGCGACTGCGGCTGGAACCACATGGTCAGGCCGAGCACGACCAGCAGCACCCCTATGATCAGCGAGCCCGCGCCGGCGGTCGTGGCCAGCCGGATGCTGAGGTCGCCCAACGTCACGGTCTGGTACGGGATGTACATGATCGGAAACCCGGCGAGCAACGTCAACAGCCCGCCCCAGAAGGGGCGTCGGCCCCGCCAGTCCCAGAACGAACGGCGGGTGCGGCCGAGAGTGTCCATCAGCCGTGGTCGCGTTTCGGCGCTCATGGTGTACAGCTCCTCGGGACTGGCGAATCGGTGGTACGTGGGCACAGCAGGGTACGGGGACGGGGGTGCAAGTCCGTTCCCGTACCCGCCTGTTCAGTGCCTCAGCCGGTCGGGCACGCGGTCTTGCCCTGGCTGACACTCAGATGCAGACCGGGCAGGGTGAACGTTCCGGCCGAGGTGGCCCAGGCGCGCTGGTTGACCTTGGTGAAGTGCACCTCTTCGGCCTGCTGGGCGAACGAGCCGGGCACATAGGCACCCCTGCCGTTCTCACCGGGCTTCGCCGGACCGGGCCCCTTGGTCGTGCCGTCCACCGCCACACCGATGTCGACGTTCTTGAACGTCGCGTTGGTCGTCATGTCATCGGCGTCGATGAAGAGCTTCTGCGCCTGCACCCGTTCCGCGTCGGTGCCGGCCTTCAACAGCATCGACACATCGCCGAACGGGGTCGGGACGGTGACCGCCTGGCACAGCTTGGTGATCTCCGCGGAGTCCAGACCGACCACCGCGACGGGCTTGTTGCCCGCCTTGGTCACGTCGTTGGCCCCGTACTGGACGAATCCCTTGCCGTCCAGGGACTCCGCCGTCACCTGGAACTGCTGCCCCGAAACGCTGAACGACGCCGCCAGCGCGCCCTGCGCTATCGCCACGCCGATCGCGGCGGAAGCCGCCACGCTGGGGACCATGACGACGGCGAACCGTCGCCATCTCGTCCCTCCACGAGCCTGGGACTTCATGACACATTCCTCCTTCTCGGACGTACATCTCCGGCACGGGCGGAAGGACCACTCGGTCCGGCCTCGTACCCCGGAGGGGAGAGCTGTTACGTCCTCGGGAAGAAGAGCGCCGCCGCATAACAGGGCGCACGCCACACCGCGCCCGACACACCGGCGATCACCCCCGAGCGACAACCAACGGCCACGCCTTCGCGCAACCCGCGGGACAGGCACCGCCGTTGAGGCGGAGACCCCCCTGTCCCAAGACCGGCGACCCGTCGCCACCGGCCTGCCCGGTGGGGACCCACGCGCACGCGCCGACCGGATGCCGGGCTGTACGAATGGACCGAGCGTGCGGCCGATCGTGGTGCATTACGGGCCGGGGCACAAGAGGTTCATTACTAGCGAGTAACGGGCCGATAACCACGGGATGCCCGGAGCGCATCAAGCACCCGCCAGAGCACGCCGCTCCGTGTTCACAAACAAGCGGAGGAAAAAGAAAAACCCGGGCGAATGCCCGGGCTCTTCTTACTGGCAGTAACTACGCCCCCGTTTGCCAAGTTTTGGCAAAGCGCGGCGTCTGTGCCGTGTGTGACACAGGTGTCAGAACAGTGCGCGCGACAGCGCGGTGCGCGCGGCCGACACCCGCGGGTCGTCCGGGCCGATCACCTCGAACAGTTCCAGCAGCCGCACGCGGGCGGCGTCGCGGTCGTCGCCGAAGGTCCGCCTGACGGTGTCGATGAGCCGCCCGAAGGCGTCCTCGACGTGCCCGCCCACGAGGTCGAGGTCCGCGGCGGCAATCTGCGCCGGCACGTCGCCCGGCGCATCGGCGGCCGCCTTGCGCACCTCCTGGGCGTTCATCCCCTGGACGCGCTGCAGGAGTTCGGCCTGGGCGAGGCCCAGCTTGGCCTCGGGGTTGGCGGGGTCGTCGGCCAGGACGTTCCGGTACGCACGGACGGCGCCGCCGAGGTCACCGGCGTCCAGGGCCTCGTGCGCGGCACCCAGTGCGGCGTCGTACGGGCTCGCAGGGGCCTGCGGAGCAGGGGCGGCCTCACCCTCGGCACCAGGCTCGACGGGCGCGCCGACGATGCCGAAACGCTGCTCGGAAACGGCGATCAGCTGCTCCAGCACCTCTCGGACCTGGGCCTCGGGGGCCGCACCCTGGAAGAGGGGCAGGGCCTGGCCGGCCACGACCGCGAAGACGGCCGGGATGGACTGCACGCCGAACTGCTGGAAGAGCAGCTGGTTGGCCTCGACGTCCACCTTGGCCAGGACGAACCGCCCGCGGTACTCGGCGGCGAGGCGCTCCAGCATGGGGCCGAGCTGCTTGCACGGCTCGCACCAGTCGGCCCAGAAGTCGATGACGACGGGTACCTCGGCGGAGCGCTGGAGGACGTCGGCCTCGAAGCCGGCCTCGTCGACGTCGAACACCAGGGGCCCCGCAGAGGCGGGCACACCGCCGTGGCGGGCGGCATCGGCCCGTGCCTGCTCCGCCTTCTGCTTGGCTTCCCCGGCCGCCTTCACCGCGGCGAGGTCGACCACTCCACTCATGGACATGTTCCGTGGCTGCATGGCCCTATCCTCCCCCCTCCGCGCGGCGAATCGGAAAAGTACGCTGACGCCGGGTCCCCACCTGGCGTCGTTGGCTGTCGCTCTTACGCTACGAGCCGTAGCGTAACTCCCTCCCCCGGAGCCACGGCAAGCGTTTCGACGAATCGTGATCTGGGTCATACGCAGAGCCCTACTGGGCGGTAAGGTCACCGTCATGCCCTCCATCCCCACCCGTCGCACCGGTCGCCCGCGCAGCGCGGAGGCGGACCGCGCGATCCTGGACGCGACGCGGGCGGCCCTGGTGGAACTGGGCTGGGGCAAGCTCACGATGGGCGACGTGGCGGCCCGCGCCGGGGTCGCGAAGACGACCCTCTACCGCCGCTGGGCCGGCAAGAACGAACTGGTCGTGGACGCCGTGGCGGCGCTCTTCGACGAGCACCTGGAACTCCCGGACCGCGGCAGCCTCCAGGCGGACGTGGAGGGCGTGGTCCTGCAGTTCGCGTCCCTCCTGGAACGCCCGGAGACGAAGACGGCGTTGATGGCGGTGGTGGCGGAGTCGACGAGGGACGAGGCCCTCCGCGACCGCATCCGCTCGGCGATCGTCGACCGCCAGAAGTCCCTGGTCCTGATCGGCCGGGCCCGCGCCCAGACCCGCGGCGAACTCCCCCACGAACCGGACGAGACCCAGGCGGCCCGCAACGCGGACCTCATCTTCGACGTGATCGCGGGCGCGGTGGTGCACCGCACCCTGGTCAGCGCGGAACCGGTGGACGCGGAGTGGGCGCGGGGGTTCGCGGCGCTGGTGGTGGGCGGGCTGACGGTGACGGCGGGATGAGTCAGTACTTCGACGTGGGGGACGAGACCCTGTGGAACCCGTCCAACGGGGCGGCCAGGCCGTTTCTGCGCCAAGTAGCGCTTTTCGAGGAAGAGTTGGGCCTGTCGTCCGGCATCGGCCCGATGCTGGACGACGAGTGCCAGATCGACCCAGCGCCCCTGGAAGCCTTCGTCAACGCCCTGCTGGCGCGGCACCGGCGCACCCGCCACGCGATCACCGCGGCCCTCTCGGAAGGCTTCGTGTCCACGATGCTGGTGCTCGCGGAGCGGGCGGGTGTCGATGTGCGCTGGGCACCGCCCAACGCAGCCCCGGACGAAGCCCTGCGGGACGTACAGGCCCCGCAGAGCCCAACAGCCCCCGGCGCCGAGGACGAGTCCTGGACTGCAGCGCTACGGGCGAAGGTACGAGAGCTGGACCGCTTCATGCCGATGTGATCGAAGTGAAGTGACCACGGCTCCTCATTGCCAACACACGCCACACGCCTACCATTTGGCCCGCCGATCGGCTCGGCGGGCCAAATGCGTGGCGTCAAGCCTTACAGCCCTTCCTGCTCCAAACGGTCAGCCCGTCGCCGGAGTGATTCAACAAACTCGTCCCAGTCAGGACCGAAGCAGCCCAGGTCTGAAGCGGCTTCGCGCAGCAGAGCCGCATCATCCGGCCGTTGCAGACAGGCCAACCGATAGGACAGGTTCCGTGCCCACACGGGGAACGCGCCCCAGTCCTTGTCCAACACGAACCGGATCATTTCCAGGATCTGATCAGCGTCGGCAAAAGTGACCGTCTCGATGAAGTCCCGCTCTGCGTCGCCAAGCCGCCCTTCGATGGGAGGTTCTGGCCCTTCAACCGGCATGATGGCCAACGCCAGTTCAACCAGCTTCGTCATAAGTCACTTGTCCCTCAATTGTTTGGGGTCAGGTAATAGGTACTGATTCGGACTACATCGTCGGGGGTCTGAATCGCATGATACCCGACCTCATATCCGCCGACGCGAACCTCTCTTGTTGCATGACCATTCCCGGGGCCTGGAAGCTTCCCACCTCCTTCCATGAATGAGAGCGCATCGTTAGCTATTTCCTGTTCGACCTGGTCGGCGTTCAAGTTCGTCTCACGAAGGTCCGTCACGATCCCACCCGGCCCTGTGTGAGCCCGATAGAAACCGTGGCCCGTCTTGAACTGGAATGTATATTTTCCGGCTTCGGCAAGCCGGACCATATCCTTTCCAGAGCCGACCACCTTGGTGTAGGTGAGATTGAAGTGAATGCCTTCTGCCGCCTTGGAACGGATCACCAGCCTGAGTCGCTCCAGGGTCCGCTCGGCGATCTTCACCTCGTGGAAGAATCCGGCAACTCCCCTAGCAACCGTGACAATCGCTTTGCTGATCGCCGGGATTTTTCCAACGATGACGACGACACTGACAGCATTGACTACTGTCCAGAGACATCCCTCGACGTTTCCGCTGGAGAAGCAGCGACGCGCGTCGTTGACCCCGATGACTTCGAGCAAGACACTGGCGCCGTTGGCCTTGACCCAGTCAATGACATCGCGATTGGCGGCCGCTTGCGCGGCTCGGTATTCATCAACGCACTTCTGGCCGCATGCCGCGCGGAGGGTGCCCTCGTCGTCAGGCGAGAGAACGGGGCCTCCGTCCCCAGTACTTCCGCTGCCATCGGCAGTGCGGGCGGCTACCGCAGCTCGCTGCGCCTCCAGTTCCTCCTGCAGGGCCTCCTCGGCTCGGGTAGCAGCCTGATCGGCGTCCTTGGCATCCTCCCTGGCGTTGGCAGCCGACTTCTCAGCTTCTACGGCATTGCGTTCTGCTCTGTCGGCATTGCTGCGCGCCTTTGTCGCGTCGTTCTCCGCAGCTGTCGCAGCACCCCGCGCACTGGCCGCATCCCGCTCTGCGTCCGTCGCAGCGGCCCTTGCTGCCGAGGCCTCGTCCTTGGCTTGGTCCGCGGCAACGCGGGCTGCCAAGGCATCTGCGTTGGCAGCGCGGTCGTACTCGACCGTGTTGGTCTCTGCCGACTTGGCTGCCCTGGCCGCTGCAGCAGCATCAGCCGCCGAAGCACGCGCCTGGTCAAGTGAAACGCCGGCCTTGACGGCCCAACCAGCAGCATCCGCTGCCGCAGTAGCGGCTGCCTTCGCGTCGGCATCAGCCCTCTGCGCAAGGTCTGCAGCTTCAGCAGCAGCTTTGGCAGCTTGGTCAGACTTGGCCTTCGCCACAGCTTCTTGCTGCTGCGCAGCAGTTTTGGCCGCTTGGCCTGTCAGAACAGCAAGGCCGGCAGAGGAATCGGTCTCCTTGTAGGGCGAACCGAGCTCAATGGCGTCGTTGGCGGGTTTCGCAACCTGGGTTGCCGAGTCCCGCGCGGCCAATGCTGCCTGGGCCGTGGCGTAAGCGAAACCCGCTGTTCGCACTGCGTCTACCGATGCCGCGTCGGCCTCAGAACGCGACGCTTCGGCATCCTGATGGGCCTTGACCGCCTTGGCGGCGGCTTCCTTGGCAAAAGCTTCGGCATTTCTCACGTTCTGAGCTGCTGCCTCGGAAGCTTCGATAGCTTCTGCCGCTGCGGCATGCGCCTTCTTGACCTGTGCACTTGTTACTGCGGCATCCCGGGCAGCACCATCGGCAGCTGCTTGCGAGCGCGCCGATGCGCCTTCGGCTTCAGTCGCAGCCGCAACGGCATTAACGGCGGCTGCGCTGGCTTCGTCGGCTGCGGCCCGGGCCGAAGTGGCAGCGGTGGTTGCAGCATCGGCAGCCTGACGAGCTTCGCTCGCAGCCGCACGTGTACTGGCCGCATCGGCAGTCCCTTCCGCAGCAGCGGCCACTGCTTCCAGTGCCTTCGCCCGCGCGACCTTGTCTTGCTTTTCGCGCTCTGCAGCAACAGCCGAGTCTCTGGATTGGGATGCCTTTTCCTCGGCTTGCTCAGCATCGTTGCGCTTACTGAGTGCAGTTTCCCCGGCCTTCTGCGAAACCTTGCGCGCTTCATCCGCCACGGAGCGCTGTGTCTGAGCACGGGACTCGGCCTCGGCCGCCTTCGTCCGCTCGGCATCAGCCCGTGCGCGGGCATCTGCGGCGTTCTTACGCTCGGCCTCGGCAGTGGCTCGCTTGGATGCCGCGTCTTCGGCCGCGCTCTTGGCAACCTTCTCTGCGGCTTCTGCCTTCGCCTGGGCTGCCTTCGCCTTGGAGGCGTTCTCGGCGGCCTTGACGGCTTCGGCAGCTGCGCCCTCCGCAGCAGCCTTCGCCTGGGCAGCGGCCTCCTGCGCGGCTATGCGGCGGAACTCCGCCTTGGTGGCATGCGCCTGCGTCATTGCAAGGGCATCGAGGGTCTTGCTGTCCTCAGCCGAGGCCCGGGTCGCATTCGAGGCGGTCTCGGTCGCCTTGGCCGCAGCTTGTGCAGCAGCAGCCGACGCCTTGGTGATCTGCGCCGCCTGCTGGGCGTACATCAGGCCACGGCCGCGGGGCAATTTGGCCTTGTCCGCAATGGCGTACGCGTCCTGTTGCACAGCAGCGACCTTGTCGGCTTGCGTCTGTGCGTCCAGCGCAGCGCGTGCGGCTACGTATAACCGACCAGTGGCACGTGCGCGAGTCTGGGCAATGCGGGTCTTGACCGTTTCGATATCAGCCTGCGTGACGGACCAGGGCTTCTCTGGGTCCGGATGAAGCCAGTACGCCAACCAGTGAGTGAGGCGGCTGGCAATCATCGACTGCCCCAGGGCCTCGCCCAAGGCCTGGGCCGCAACCGTCAGATCGGCATTCGCTTGTACCTCAGCTCGAAGAATCGCGTCGCGCTGCGTCTTCTGACTGTCGAGCTCCGCCTGCCATTCGACAGAGGCAGTAGTGAGCTCTGCACCCAGCACATTGTGCGGATCCGGCGGGTTGTGGCTGGCGCACGACGCGAAGCGAGCCTTGAGGTTCTCGACGTCGATACGGAACTCCGTCGAGGACGGATCCGGCACGCTGGTTGGGAAGCCTCCGTTCTGCAGGAAGATCCGCGCATCGTCGGCGTACATGGGATGCATGAACTGCATGTCCGATTCCCACGCCTTCCAGTCAGCGTAGTCCTCGATGCGGTCCTTGGAGTACCGGGTGGTCGCAATCTTCGTGACTGCGTCCACCGATTCTTTGCTGGCAGTCGGGGGAAGGCTGACGTAGAAACCGGCCTCGTCCGTCCAGAACCGGTCGAACATCCAGCTAAGAAGGCCGGTTTGCTGGAAGATGTTGCCGTTTTTGTCTCCTGGATATCCAGGAGGCCAGGTGCTGTACCCGGGGGTCCACTGGTCCTGAGCAACGCCGTCCAGAACCGACTGCCAGACCGGGTTACGCGCCCACAACTCGTTCATTTTGGCATCCGACCAGTCCCTGTCCTTGCGAAACGCATCGGCCAGGGGCGTGCCCTCCCAGTAATTCGGGTTGGCTGCCGCATGTAGCTCTGCCCCGGTGCCGGCCAGCCCGGCACGAGCCACGGCCTTCATGTTGGCGCCGCCCTTGCGCAGGACGTAGCCGAGTCGGCACTGGTCTTCTCGGACCTGTGCCGCGTTCTTGAGATCAAAGCCGCCGGGGTCGTCGGCCGCGGCAACCGGACTGTTTCCACGCAACGGTTGGAGCTCACTGCCGGAGACAGTGATTGCCATCGTGACAGCCGCAGCAGTCGCCATGATCAGACGTGGCCATCTACCGGAGCACCGGCGTCTTACGGGTGGTGCGTTCGTACGCATGCTGAATTACCCGTTCTGATGAATGCACGCCAATCTGGCACAGGGGTGGGCCAACAGGCGTGAAAGAGGACGTCGAAGAAGCGAGGAACGCGGCGATCAGAAGAGGACGTTGAAGGCGCCCCAGCCACCGTTACCGATCTTCACAGGTGGAGTGAAAGGCGCACTGGCGTTGCCGGTCCCCTTGAACAGCCAGAGCAGGCCATCCCTGTCCGTGGCGATCAAATCAGCCTTGCCATCACCGTCGTTGTCGCCGGTGGACACCAGCAAATTGTACTTGTCCCACCCGGTACCGACGGTGATACGCGAACTCGGCACAGCCTCAGCCGTGGGGTCACCGTTGCCTTGGTAGATGTACAGCGTGCCGTTCGTGTCGCGGACAAGCATGTCGGCCTTGCCGTCGCCGGTGTAGTCACCACGACCGACGATGGCGTCCATCCTGTTCCATCCGCCGCTGCCGATCTGGACCCGCGTGGTCAACGTCCCGTCGGCCCTGACTTCGTAGATCCACAGGGCACCTGCGGCATCCCGACCGATGATCTCGGGCTGGGCTGCACTGCCGCGCTTCACTGCAACAAGCAGGTTGTAGATGTCCCAGCCACCGCCAATGAGCTCGGTCTCGTTGCCACGTTCGGCGGTGTAGTACAGGAACTCGCCCATTCGGTAGTACAGATCACGGCCGGTGCCGTTCTCCGACACATTGGCCTGCATGAGGGCGGTGGCGTCCCCGAACCCACCCCCCAGGTTGACGGCAGTCTCGAACCCGCCGCTTCCACTGGGTTCGTAGTCGTAAAGATTCCCGTCGGCCTTCCGGCCGAACAACGGGAGCATGGGTGTTCCGACCGCTGCATCCGCACGTGACCTGGGCGTGTCAGTAACGGTGGTCTTCGACGTGCTCCAGGGCAACGGCACCGCCCCCGCCGTCACCACGGTCAGTACGACTGCCGCAGTCAGTCCCACGGCAATCGCCGCCGCCCGGCGGACCGGACGGCTGAATTGTCTTCGCATAGTGGTGAAGAGTCCTCACAGATGCGCCAGCGCGAACAAGCGCACGGGCACACCAGGCGCTGACTCGGATCCCCCACGGATGCCCGCGCGCCGGGTCCTCGACCACGGCAACCGGAACTCTATGTACGGGTGTGACCAGTGTGAAGGGTGTGTAAGTGAGTTTGGCTGAACTGCCACGGGTCACAACGTTTTCGGCTGACAACTACTGTCAGGACAACGTGCGGGCACCCGCCTTACCCAAGTTGATCAAGTCTCCCGGCTTTCACGCTACATATCAGGGCCCTGAGCCCCGCCGGCTCGACCCGTGCGACAACCCCGGGCACATCGCTCTCTCGCACCATGACCACACCGGCCGCGTCGGCGAGTTCGACACATTCCTGGTTGTCGTCCGGCCCCGAGAAGGAGGACTTCTGCCAACAGACCGTGCGCATCACACCGGCACCTCACATCTCTTGCATGATGGACTGAATGAACTTGCTCGACTCTTCAGGGTCGAACGAGACGGCCGCCACCGAGTCGAACAGCGCTCGGTACTTCACGAGCTGAGCCTCGGCATCCAAGAAACCACTGTCGAACACGCTGTCAACCTGCACGGTGTCCAACTGCGGGAGCGGGCCACCCACGTAGTAGACGGAATGCATCGAGCCGGTGACCTGGGCTTCGAAGGGAACGACACGGATCGTCACCATCGGCCGACGGGACATCTCCAGCAGGAACCCGAGCTGCGCGCGCATGACGTCCGGCGGGCAGTAGCGCATCCGCAACGCCGCCTTGTGCACGAACGCATCGAACTGCGGAGGTCTTGGCCGGTCGAGAATCTCACGCCGCCGCATTCGGTGCTCAACACGCGCTTCCAGTTCGCTCTTCGGCAGCATCGAGATTCCGCTGCCCATCAGCGCTCGGGCGTACGGCTCGGTTTGACAGAGCCCGGGAATATGGAGCATTCGGATCGACCGCAGGAACGTCGCGTGGTGCTCAAGTTCCGAAAGGTCCAGGAACCCGGACGAGAGCTGTCCTCGATACTGTTGCCACCAGCCCTTATGGCGCTCCTCCGCCATGGCGACCAAGGCATCGACGAGGTGCTTGTCGGCTGCCGAGCAGACGGCAGCCAACCGTCTCACGCGATCGGCGCTGACGCCGTACCGCCCGGACTCCAAGTGGCTCACCTGAGCCCGCTCCCCTCCCAGGAGCGCAGCGACCTGACTGCCCGACATGCCGGCCTTCTCGCGAAGCTTGCGCAGTTCGGCACCGAGCCGCGCCTGGCGCGCCGTCGGGTGACTCCTCGGCGGCATGGGCCCCTCCCTCTCTCTATGGCCCCGAGTGTGCCGCCCCGCGGCGCCGCCGGTCCACTCACACGGGTGTTACGCACGTACCACTGTTGCACCCCACTGTCGGCGTGCCCTAGCTTCCATTCAGCACCGCGCTACGCGCTGGCAGGATCCGAAGTGCAGCCACTTGAAGGCAAATTGGCAGATCCGGACAGCGGCCAGGCCATGGACGGCGTGGGAGACGCGGAAAGTGTCCAAGACCATGGGAGATCAGGAAATGGGTACAGCAACGCTCAACGGCTCCCGTACCACCGCCCCCGACGAACCACCCGGCCTCTACCGGTTGACGGCGCCCGCCGAACCGCCCACCGCACGGCTCGCCCGGGAGTTCATCACCGGCGTCCTCGTGGCGACCAACCATCGACCGCTGATCGAGGACGCCCGTCTTTGCGTCTCCGATACCGTCGCGAACGTCGTGCTGCACGCTCGCGTACCCGACGTCACGGTGGAAGTGTCCCTGCACGGCCAACGCGTGATCACCTCGATCTACGACGCGGCCCCTACCCGGTTCCCCCGGCGCCGCCAAGCCCGTCTCGACGAGGAGCGCGGCAGGGGACTCGCCCTCGTACGGCATCTCGCTGCCGCATCCGGTGCGGACCTGGTGTGGGACGACGGACTGAACGTGATCGGAAAGCGAGTGTGGTTCGAGCTGCGTGATCAACAAACGCCTCCAGGGCAGAGCTGACGGTGACGGCGGGATGAGCCCGTCAGTATGTGCTCACCGGGCCTGCGCCACCGACACCCGCCTTACACCCCTTTGACGCCCCACCCCCGATCCTGGAAGGCGGACGAAAGGAGCCCGGCATGGCTCAGGAAACGCGGGCAAGCAGCCCGCAGGGCGGTGGCGACGGCTGGGACGACGTCGAGTTGGACGAGGCCTTCGTGCTGTCGGCCTCCGGCCGCGAGCCCTCGGCCCGGGCCCGGATGCTCGCTGCGCGGTGGGAACGGGAGCAGCCGCAGCCCCAGCCGTGGCGTACCGACGCCCCGCCCGTGGGCCGCTTCCGGAGCCTGGCGCGCAAATGGCGCCGGAGCCGCTGAGCGGCCCCGGCGCCCGAGGGTGCCGTCAGAACCCCGCCGGCTCCACGTACACCCCCCACTCCTCCCGCAGCACGTCGCAGATCTCCCCCAGCGTGGCCTCGGCCCGCACCGCGTCCAGCATCGGGGCGATCATGTTGGAGCCGTCCCGCGCGGCGGCCAGCATCGCGTCCAGGGAGGCGCGGACCTTCGCGTCGTCCCGCTCAGCCTTCCGCGCGCCCAGTGCGCGCACCTGCTCGCGCTCCACCTCGTGGCTGACCCGCAGGATCTCCAGGTCGCCCGTCACCGAGCCCTCGTGGCAGTTGACGCCGACCACGCGCTTGGCGCCCTTCTCCAGGGACTGCTGGTAGCGGAAGGCGCTCTCGGCGATCTCGCCCGTGAACCAGCCGTCCTCGATGCCGCGCAGGATGCCGGACGTGACCGGACCGATCGGGTGTTTGCCGTCGGGGTGCGTCCGCAGGCCGCGCTCCTTGATCTGGTCGAAGATCTTCTCGGCGTCCGCCTCGATGCGGTCCGTCAGCTGCTCCACGTACCACGAACCGCCCAGCGGGTCCGCGACGTTGGCGACGCCCGTCTCCTCCATCAGGACCTGCTGCGTGCGCAACGCGATCTCCGCGGCCTGCTCGCTCGGCAGGGCGAGGGTCTCGTCCAGGGCGTTGGTGTGGAGGGAGTTGGTGCCGCCGAGCACCGCCGCCAGGGCCTCGACCGCCGTGCGCACCACGTTGTTGTACGGCTGCTGCGCCGTGAGCGAGACGCCCGCGGTCTGGGTGTGGAAGCGCAGCCACTGCGCCTTCTCCGTCTGTGCGCCGTAGACCTCCTTCATCCAGCGCGCCCAGATCCTGCGCGCCGCGCGGAACTTGGCGATCTCCTCGAAGAAGTCGACGTGGGCGTCGAAGAAGAAGGAGAGGCCCGGGGCGAAGACGTCCACGTCCAGGCCGCGGCTCAGGCCCAGTTCGACGTAACCGAAGCCGTCGGCCAGTGTGTAGGCGAGCTCCTGCGCGGCCGTCGCGCCCGCCTCGCGGATGTGGTAGCCGGAGACGGAGAGGGGCTTGTAGGCGGGGATGGACGTGGCGCAGTGCTCCATCAGGTCGCCGATCAGGCGCAGGTGGGGCTCGGGCGGGAAGAGCCACTCCTTCTGCGCGATGTACTCCTTGAAGATGTCCGTCTGGAGTGTGCCGTTGAGGACGGACGGGTCCACGCCCTGGCGCTCCGCCGCGACCAGGTACATGCAGAAGGCAGGGACGGCCGGGCCGCTGATCGTCATGGAGGTGGTGACGTCGCCCAGGGGGATGTCCTTGAAGAGGACCTCCATGTCCGCCGCCGTGTCGATGGCGACGCCGCAGTGGCCGACCTCGCCGAGCGAGCGCGGGTCGTCGGAGTCGCGGCCCATGAGGGTGGGCATGTCGAAGGCCACCGACAGCCCGCCGCCGCCGTTGGCGAGGATCATCTTGTAGCGCTCGTTGGTCTGTTCGGCGTTGCCGAAGCCCGCGAACTGGCGGATGGTCCACGTGCGGCCGCGGTAGCCCGTCGCGTACAGGCCGCGGGTGAAGGGGTACTCGCCGGGCCAGCCGATGCGCTCGAAGCCCTCGTACGCGTCCCCCGGGCGGGGGCCGTAGACCGGGTCGACCTCGTCCCCGGAGAGCGTGGTGAAGTCGGCGTCCCGCTTGCGGGAGGCGTCGTACCGCGCCTGCCAGCGGTTGCGCCCCGCCTCGATGCCTGCTGCGTCCATGGGTGTCGCCCAACCTCTCCGCGCCCCGTCGCGCGTCCGCTCGGGCCGCCGCCTCGTGAGCAGCCGGCCAGATTTACTAGGACGTCCTACTAAATCGTCGCGCAAGAGTGCCCCGAACACAAGAGGTGTCGTGTTCGGGGCAGGTGTGTCGTGCGGGGTGTGTGGGATCAGGCCGCGGCCTGGACCGCCTCCGCGGCCACCAGCGGCTCCAGCTCACGGCTGACCTTGCGCTCCACGAAGAACGCCGCGGTCGGGATGGTGCCCGCGATCAGCACCCACACCAGCTTGCCGAACGGCATCTTCGCCTTGGAGCCCATGTCGAAGGCGAGGACCAGGTACAGGACGTAGAGCCAGCCGTGCGCGATGCCGACGATGCTGACGAAGCCGCTCGCGCCGTCCATGGTCAGCAGGTACTTGGCGATGACGCCGAGCGTCAGGAGGACCAGCAGCACACCGGTGACGTACGCCATCACGCGGTAGCGGGTCAGCACGTTCTTCTTCACTGGGAGGTTCCTCGCATCGGGATCTCGGACTGCCGTCCGTCGAGCGTATCCGTATGTTCCGGGGCGATCTTCGCCGCCCCCGCCGTGTCGCTCAGGCCTCGGCGGACCCGTCCTCGCCGGGATCCGCGAAGTCCTTCACCGCCACGCGCAGCGGCCGCAGGACGTCGAAGATCTGCCCGCACTCCTCCGCGTCGTAGACGCCCAGGCCGAAGTCCATCGCCATCAGGTCGCGCGTCGCGGACTCCACGACCTCCCGGCCCTTGTCGGTGATCGAAGCGAGCGTGCCGCGGCCGTCGTTGGGGTTCGGGCGCTTGTCCACCAGACCGGCCGTGACCAGGCGGTCGACGGTGTTGGTGACGGACGTGGGGTGCACCATCAGCCGCTCGCCGATCTTCGACATCGGCAGCTCGCCGGCCTTGCTGAACGTCAGCAGCACCAGCGCCTCGTAGCGGGCGAAGGTCAGGCCGTACGGCTTGACGACCGCGTCGACCTGACCCAGCAGGATCTGGTGGGCGCGCATGATCGAGGTGATCGCGGCCATGGAGGGCACGGCCCCCCAGCGCTGCTTCCACAGCTCGTCGGCGCGGGCGATGGGGTCGAAGGGAAGACTGAGCGGTTTGGCCACGGGCTTGAGCCTAGCGGGGAGCCGGATCCCGGCTCCCCGCCATCCCGCATATCGGGACGACGGGGCCCCGTAAGGGGCGCGGGGAACTGCGCGACCAGCCCCCACCGGCCCGCAGCCGACGCACCACCCCAGGGGTCCGGGGCGCAGCCCCTGGGGGCACCCCCAGC
>NZ_JBSFWU010000115.1:0-22527 GCF_053594995.1 Streptomyces sp. NPDC002536 | reverse complement strand
CTCGACCCCGTTCAGTGGCTGTGGCTGCTGCACGACGGCGGCGCCCCCGAGCCCGCCGCCGGCCGGCCCGCGGAGATCCACGGGGACCTGGCCATCGACCGCGCCGGGCTGCTCGTCTGCAAGGACGGCCAGGACCTGGCGCTCGCCCCGTCCGAGATGAAGCTGCTGCTCTACCTGTCGGCCACCCCCGGCCGGGTCTTCAGCCGCCAGCAGCTGCTGGAGCACGTGTGGGAGCACAGCTACCACGGCGACGCCCGGCTCGTGGACGCCTGCGTCATGCGCCTGCGCAACAAGGTGGAGGACTCCTCGCGCTCGCCCAAGTACATCCAGACCGTGCGCGGCTTCGGCTACCGCTTCGGTCCCCTGTGAGACGCGTGGCACCGCTGTGAGACGACCGGTACTGCGCCGCCCCGCCCTGCGCCGGCCCGACCTGGGCACCGTCGCGCGCGGCCTGCGGGCCCGCCTGGTCGTGGGCTTCCTGCTGGTCGCGGCGCTCAGCGCGCTGATCACCGCCGCCCTCACCTTCAAGGAGGCGCGCAACGCGATCCTCAAGCGCACCCAGGACACCGCCGTCCAGCAGCTGCGCTCACAGGTCGCCTCCCAGGTGCCCGACCTCCGCTTCCCGCCGTCCAGCACGGACCTGCTGAGGTTCACCCAGGGCCTGGAGCGCGCCGGACAGACGCAGCACTGGTTCGTCCACGCCCGCTACAAGGGCGGGCAGATGGTGCCCGACAACGTGGGCGTGACCATGGACAAGCGCTTCCCGCCCGGCGTGCGCGACAAGGTCGGCGCCGGCGTCGCCGCCTTCCAGCGCATCGACCTCGACGGCGACCCCGTGCTCGTGATCGGCCTGCCCGTCACCTACCGGGACAGCTCCGAGAAGTCCGGGCTCGAGGTCTACGCACTGGTGCCGCTGCGCGAGGACGAGGCCAACGTGCGCGCCCTCGTCAACGCCGCCCAGTCCGGGGCCGTCCCGGCCCTGGCCCTGTCCGTGGTGCCCGCCCTGATCGCCGCGCGCGGCGTGCTGCGGCCCGTCCGCGAACTGCGCCGCGCCACCCAGAAGATCACCGAAGGCGAGCTGGACACCCGGCTGAAGGTCACCGGCCGCGACGAACTGGCCGACCTTTCCCGCACGTTCAACGACATGGCCGCCGCACTGGAGGAGAACGTCGCCGAGCTGCGCCGCATGGAGGCCAACTCCCGGCGCTTCGCCGCCGACGTCTCGCACGAACTGCGCACCCCGCTCGCGGCGATGACCGCCGTCGTCGACGTCCTCGACGAGGACGCCGCCACGCTCGACCCCGACACCGCCCACGCCGTGCGCCTCATCAGCGAGGAGACCGGAAAGCTCGCCCGCATGGTCGAGGACCTGATGGAGATCTCCCGCTTCGACGCCGGCGCCGCCGCCCTGCACTTGGACGAGGTCGACGTGGCCGAGACCGTGCGCAAGACCGTCCAGGCCCGCGGCTGGCAGGACAGGGTCACCACCGACCTGCCCCGGGGCGTCCGGGCCCGCCTCGACCCGCGGCGCATCGACGTCGTCGTGGCCAACCTGATCGGCAACGCCCTGCGGCACGGCGGGGAGCCCGTCAGCGTCGCCGTGCGCGTGGCCCGGCACCCCGACCGGGGCGAGGACCGGCTGCTGATCGAGGTCGCGGACAAGGGGCCGGGCATCGACCCCGAGGTGCTCCCGCACGTCTTCGACCGCTTCTACAAGGCCGACGCCGCCCGCGTCCGCTCCGAGGGCAGCGGCCTGGGACTCGCCATCACCTCGGAGAACGTCCGCCTGCACCACGGCACCGTGATGGCCGCCAACGCACCTGCGGGAGGCGCGGTGTTCACCGTCGACCTGCCGCTGCGCACAGGAGAGGAGGAGGCATGACGGTACGACGCGCAGCCCTGGTGTCCGCCGGACTGGTCGGCACCTTCGGCATGCTCGGCACGCTCGCCGGCTGCGGCATCGAGCCGACCGACGTCGTCGAGGTCGGCCTGCCGGCCACGGGCGTGAAGCGCCCGGGCGCCCGGGTGGAGGACGCCGTGCTCTACTTCGCGAGCCAGCCCGGCGGCATCCTCCCCCTCCACCGGCCCGCAGGCGGCGAGGTGACCGCGGAGGAGGCCGTGCAACTCCTGATGAAGGGGCCCAACGACGCGGAGCGGATGCGGGGACTGTACTCCGAACTCCCGCGGGACGTACGGGTGGTGACGATCGCCACCGAGCGGGGGAAGGTGACGGTCCGGCTGTCGACGGACCTCGGCCGGCTGTCGCCCCTGGCCCGTGCGCAGGTGGTGTGCACGGCGGTGCACAATGCGGTGCCGGGGGATCTGCCCCCGGAAGACGTGAAGGTGGACCTGTCCGGCACGAGCGGCAAGCCCATGCCGGACCAGACCTGTCAGGTGAAGGACACGTTCTCGACGCCGACGCCGTAGCCCCGTAAGGGGCGCGGGGAACTGCGCGATCAGCCACCGACGGCCCGCAGCCGACGCACCACCTGGGGGTCTGGGGCGCAGCCCCGAGAACGTCGACTGCGGGAGCGTCGTGGCTGATCGCGCAGTTCCCCGCGCCCCTTACGGGGCGCTACGGTTGCAGGCCGCCCAGTCGGCCCTCCAGCAGGACGAGCAGCTCGGCGAGGGTCTCGGCGAGCTCCGTCTGGCGGCCGGTGCCCAGCCCCTCCAGCAGCGCCTGCTCGTAGCCGAGCTGGTGCGGGATGAGCCGGTCGATGAGCTCCCGGCCCTCGTCGGTCAGCGACAGGTGGGCGACCCGGCGGTCGCGGTCGTCGGGGCGCCGGGCCACGAGCGCGCGGTCCTCCAGGATCCGCAGCCGCTTGGTGACCGCGGCCCCCGAGGCGAAGGTCTCGCGTGCGATCTGGCCCGGGGTCAGCTCCCGGCCCGTGCGCCGCAGGGTGCCCAGGATGTCGAACTCCGCGCGGGTCAGCCCCTCGTGCACCAGCGGGGCGTCCGTGGCCTGCTGCAGCAGCGCGGCACAGCGGTTGAGCCTGCCGATCACGGCCATCGGCGCGGTGTCCAGCCCGGGGTGGACCTGCTGCCACTGGCGCAGCACGCGCGCGACGATGTCCTCTGCCACAGTGCCGATCCTTCCTGTCGGTGCTCCCGGCGGGTCTCCCGGGATCTCCCGGTAGATTCTGCCGTCCCGCCTTCGTCGCCCCGTAAGGGGCGCGGGGAACTGCGCGAGCAACCACGACGCGCCCGCAGACGACTTGCCATGCCCGGGGCTTCGCCCCGGACCCCGAGGCAGTGCGTCGGCTGCGGGCTGTCGGTGGCTGATCGCGCAGTTCCCCGCGCCCCTTACGGGGCGAAGATCCGCCGGACAGGCCCTACGCGCGCGCCGGGTGCCGCCCCGCGAGCGCTGCCAGCGTGCGGTGGCCCTCGCGCTCCTCCTCCGCCACCCGCTCGTCGGGCAGCGCCCGTTGCCACCACTCGCCCGCCGCCACGTCCGCCGCCTCCCGCAGCTCGACGAGCGCGGCGGCGAGCCGGTCCCGGTGCGGGCCGGGGTCCGCGGCGGCCGCGTGCCGGGCCTCGCGGACGCGGGCCAGGGCGGCCTCGGTCCGGTCCGCCGCGCGCCGGTTGGTGACGAGCACACAGGTGAGCAGCCCGACCGCGGCGCCGACGAGGGTGTCGGTCCAGCGGTCGCCGATGAGCTGTGCGGCGGGCCGGCTCCCGGCGAACTCGTTGAGCAGCAGCGCCATGGGCGTGACGCACAGGGTGCCCAGCCAGTAGTTGCGGGAGATGAACGCCTCGGCGCCCACCTGGAGGGCGAGTGCGGTCAGCACCATCACCACCGCGCCCGACCGGGTGAAGGGCAGCAGCGCGGTGAAGAGTGCCAGGCCGAGGAGGTTGCCGACGACGCGCTGCACCGCCCGCTGCCAGGACAGCGTGGTGTTGGCCTGGAAGACGGACGCGGCGGTCACGACGGCCCAGTAGGGGTGGCTGCTGCCGAGGGCCAGGGACGCCCACCCGGCGAGCGTCCCCCCGACCGCGACCCGGGCCCCGGCCGGCAGCAGCGGGGAGCCGGGGCGCAGCCGGTCGGCGAGCGGCCCGGAGGGGGCGTCGAGGGGCGGCGGGGGCGTGGCGTCCTCGGGCAGCGGCTCGCCCTTGCGCAGGGCGCGGGCCCGGTCGGCCGGCTGTCCGGCGTCGCCCCCGTGGCCCGCCAGCGCGGCTTCGGCCTGCAGGACGAGGTGGTGCAGCGGCCCGGCGACGTGGGCCGGGGCGCCGGCGAGCGCCCGGCGGGCGGCGCCGGACGCGGCGGCCGTCGCGTGCCGGGCCCGGGCGGCGCCGGACGGTTCCGCGCGGAGCAGTCGGTCTGCCGCCTCCAACGCGCGGGCGACGGCGATGCGTTCGGGCCCGTGCGGGCGCACCAGCGCCGGGGCCATGCACACCAGCCAGGCGAAGGCGCCCGATGCCAGGACCAGGCCCAGGTGTGCGGGGACGTCCCCGATCCGCTGGGGCACGAAGAACATGGTCGACGTGACGAAGGTCAGCACGATGTTGCCCGGCGGCCCGATGCGCGTCGCGTCGCAGAGCACCTTGTGCACCGCCGCCACCAGCGCCGCGAGCAGGACCAGCACCGCCGTCGACGGGACGAGCGCGGCACAGGTCAGGGCGGCCCCCGTACCGGCCACCGCGCCCAGCACCACCCAGGCCAGCGTGCGGGCCCGTGCCGCGTAGGGCCGGTCGTGCCCGTACAGAGCGCAGAGCGCGCCCGCGGCGGTGTACAGGGCCAGGTCGAGGCGGCCGAGCGCCAGCAGGACGAGGTCGGGCACCGCCATGGCGAGGGCCGCGCTGAAGGCGGGCTTGGGCCAGATGTCCGCGGGCCGGTTCAGTCGCAGGAGGCCGCGCAGGGGAAGTGGCCGGACACGTGGGGGCTTTGCCATGCCAAGAGATTAGCAGGTGTTTTACTCGAAAAATTTCTCGGAGATCATCTCGACGGCACGGGCCCTGCACTCCGCCGGGCCGCCCCACGCCGACCGCAGTGCCCGCGCCTTGCCGATCCACAGCGACAGGTCGTACTCCGCCGTGTAACCGATCGCACCGTGTACCTGCAGCGCCGTACGGGCCGCCGCATGGGCCGCGTCGCAGGACGCGGCCTTGGCCGCCGCCACCTCGGCCCGCGCGGTGGGCGACCCCGACGCCAGCGCCACCGCGGCCCCGTGCACCAGCGGCCGGGCGAACGCCAGCCCGATGAACGTGTCCGCCAGCCGGTGCTTGACCGCCTGGAACGAGCCGATCGGCGCGCCGAACTGGGTCCGCCGCCGCGCGTGGACGACCGTCCGGTCCAGCAGGGCGAGCCCGACGCCCAGTGCCTGCGCGGCCGTTGCGAAGGCCGCCCAGTCGGCCGCGAACGCGGCCGCCGCCCGCACCGCCGGCCCGGAGGCCAGCAGCGTGCCGCCGCCGGACGGCCGGGCCAGCCGGCGCGCGGGGTCGACCGAGGACCGCACCGGGCCGTGGCCGGGGGAGAGGGAGAGCAGGCCGCTGCCGGTCGCGGTGAACACCGCGTCCGCCGCCTCCGCGTCCAGCGCGTACGGGCTCCCGCCCGGCAGGGTCAGCGTCACCCGCGCACGTCCCGCGCACACACGCGGCACCCACTCCCGCGCAGGCCCTTCCTCGCCCAGGTGCGCGAGCAGCACCGTGGCCGCGACCGTCTCGGCCAGCGGACCCGGCACGCAGTGCCGCCCCAACTCGACGAAGGCCACCGCCAGTTCGACCGGCAGCAGCCCCGCCCCGCCGTACGCCTCCGGCGCCGCCAGGGAGAACACCCCCGCATCCGCCACCCGTTGCCACAGCGCCAGTCCCGGTCCGTACGTGCCCCGCGCCCAGGACCGGACGGCCGACGGGGTGCCGGATGCCGAGAGCATCCGGTCCAGCGTGCGCCCGAACTCCTTCTGCTCCGCGTCCGGCAGGAATCTCACCCGCGCCGTCCCTTCGGCAGCCCCAGCAGCCGCTCGCCGATGATGTCGCGCTGGATCTCGTTCGTCCCGCCGTAGATCGGCCCCGCGAGGGCGAAGGTCCAGCCCTCCGCCCAGTCCGTGCCCGCGAGTTCGCCGTCCGCGCCCAGCAGGTCCAGCGCCGTCTCGTGCAGGGCGAGGTCCAGCTCCGACCAGAAGACCTTGACGGGACTGGACTCCGCCGTCGCTGCGGCGGTCCCGTCCCCCGACGCCCGGCCGTAGCCGTACAGCTGGTACGCCCGTGCCCGGATCACCGCGTCCGCGACCCGGTCCCGCAGCGCGGTGTCGCCCGGATCGCCCGCCGTGCGCCACAGCGCCACCAGCCGCCGGGCGGCCGCCGTGAACCGGCCGGGGCTGCGCAGGGTCAGCCCGCGCTCGCTGCCCGCGGTGCTCATCGCCACCCGCCAGCCGTCCCCCGGCGCGCCGACGACGTCCGCGTCCGGTACGAAGACCTCGTCCAGGAACAGCTCCGCGAAGGCGGGTCTGCCGTCGAGGCGGCCGATGGGCCGCACGGTCACGCCCTCCGTGCCGAGCGGGAACATCGCGTACGTGAGCCCCTGGTGCGGCCGCCCGGCCCCCGGATGGCTGCGGAACAGCCCGAAGGCCCAGTCGGCGAAGGCGGCCCGTGAGGACCACGTCTTGTGCCCGCTCAGCAGCCAGCCGCCCGGGGCCGGGCGCGCGACGGAGCACAGCGAGGCCAGGTCCGAGCCCGCCTCCGGCTCGGACCACGCCTGGGCCCAGACCGTCTCCCCGCGCGCCATCGGCGGCAGGACGCGGGCGCGCTGCTCCTCGGTGCCGTGCACGAGGAGGGTGGGCGCGAGGAGATGGATGCCGTTCTGGGAGACTCGCGCGGGGGCTCCCGCCGCGTGGTACTCCTCCTCGAAGACCAGCCACTCCAGCAGCGAACGGCCCCGCCCGCCGTAGGCCTCCGGCCAGGAGACCGCCGACCAGCCACCCTCGTACAGGGTCCGCTCCCACGCGCGGTGCCGGTCGAAGCCCCCCGCCGTCTCCAGCGAGGGGAGCGGGATGCTCGGGACGTGCGTGGCGAGCCAGGACCGCGCCTCGGCGCGGAAGTCCGTCTCCTCCGCGGTGAAGTCGAGGTCCATCACGCGCCCTTCGTGTTGCTCGCGTCCTTCATGTTCTTCATGGCCCGGGCATCCATGCCGCGCAGCGGGTCCGCGGACGTCTCCGCGTTGTGCGCATGCGCCAGGTGGTGCAGCCCGAAGACCGCGTCCAGCCCCGCGTGCAGCCCCTGCAGGTCCTCCGCCTGGTTGACCGCCCGCTTGGCCAGCGCGAGGCCCATGCGCGGCATCCGGGCGATGCGCTCCGCCAACTCCCGCGTCTCCGCGGCGAGATCCTCCCGCGGGACGAGACGGTTGACCATCCCGATCTCGTACGCGCGCCGCGCGCCCATCCGGTCGCCGGTGAAGAGGAACTCCTTCGCGATCCGCGGCGGCATCACCCACGGGTGGGCGAAGTACTCGACCCCGGGAATGCCCATGAGCACCACCGGGTCGGCGAAGAACGCGTCCTCGCTCGCCACGATCACGTCGCACACCCACGCCAGCATCAACCCGCCCGCCACACAGGCCCCTTGGACGGATGCGATCACCGGCTTCGGCAGCTCGCGCCAGCGCCGGCACATGCCCAGGTAGACCTCCGACTCCCGGGCGAACCGCTGCTCGGCGCCCTCCTTGTCCGCGTGGTCCCACCACAGCCCGGCCCGGCGTGTGAACGGCAGATGGGCGTCGCGCTCCGGGGTGCCGATGTCGTGGCCCGCGGAGAAGTGGTCGCCCGCGCCCGCGAGGACGACGACCTTGACCGCGTCGTCGGCCGACGCCTCGTAGAAGGCGTCGTCGAGGGCGTAAGTCATCGCAGAATTCTGGGCGTTGCGGTACTCGGGGCGGTTCATGGTGACCGTCGCGACCGGGCCGAGCCGTTCGTAGCGCACTGTCGGGGCAGTGGTCATGGCCATCCTTCCCTAACAAGTGTTTGGTAGGTTACCGTGCGGCCATGAGCAGCGTCGAGGAGTCACGCTCCAGTGCTCCGCCCTATCTCCCGGGCCACGCCCTGCTGTCCGGCCGCACCGCCGTGATCACCGCAGCCGCCGGCACCGGCATCGGAGGCGCGACCGCCAGACGCTTCCTCGAAGAGGGCGCGCGCGTGGTGCTCGGCGACACCCACGAGGCCCGGCTGCGCAGCCGAGTCGCCGCCTACGCCGAGGAGTTCGGCGCGGAGAAGGTGGCCGGGGCGCCCTGCGACGTCACGCAGGAGGAGCAGGTCGCCGCCCTCCTCGACCACGCCGAGGAACGCCACGGCACCCTCGACATCCTCGTCAACAACGCGGGCCTCGGCGGTACTTCCGACCTCGCGGACATGAGCGACGAACAGTGGCACACCGTCCTCGACGTCACACTGAACGGCACCTTCCGCTGCACCCGCGCCGCGCTGCGCCGCATGCGGGCCGCCGGGAGCGGCGGCGTCGTCGTCAACAACGCCTCGGTCCTGGGCTGGCGAGCCCAGCGCGGCCAGGCCCACTACGCCGCCGCCAAGGCCGGCGTCATGGCGCTCACCCGCTGCGCCGCCGTCGAGGCCGCGGCCTACGGGGTGCGCGTCAACGCCGTCGCCCCCAGCCTCGCCGTCCATCCGCACCTCGCCAAGGTCACCGGACCGGAGCTGCTGGCGGAGCTGACCGCGCGCGAGGCGTTCGCCCGGTCCGCCGAGCCCTGGGAGGTCGCCAACGTGATCGTCTTCCTTGCCAGCGGCTACTCCTCCTACATGACCGGCGAGACCGTCGCCGTCAGCAGCCAGCGCGCGTGACGGACAATGACACCGTGCCGACCAGCAAGAAGACCGAACTGCTCGCAACCGCGGCCCGGGTGTTCGCCGAACACGGCTACCGCGCCACCACCGTCCGCCGCATCGCCGACGAGGCGGGCATGCTCGCGGGCAGCCTCTACTACCACTTCGACTCCAAGGAGTCGATGCTGGACGAAATCCTCTCCGCCTTCCTGGACGAGCTGTGGACCGGGTACGACGCCGTGCTCGCGGCCGGCCTCGGCCCCCGCGAGACCGTGGAGGCCCTCGTCACCGAGTCCTTCCGGGAGATCGACCGGCACCGGGACGCCGTCGCCGTCTACCAGAAGGAATGGCGGCACCTCGTCGGCCTGCCCCGCTTCGGCTATCTCGCCGCGTCCCAGCGGAAGTTCGAGCAGGCCTGGCTGGGCACCCTGCAGCGGGGCGCGGCCGAGGGCGTCTTCCGCGCCGACCTCGACCCCCGCCTCGCCTACCGCTTCCTGCGCGACACGGTGTGGGTCGCGGCCTCGTGGTACCGGCCGGGCGGGGAGCACGGACCGGAGGAGATCGCCCGGCAGTACCTGTCGATGGTTCTGGACGGTCTGGCCGTGCCCCTTACGGGGCCCAGACACCTGAGGAGGACACGATGACCGAGGCATTCATCGTCGGAGCCGTACGTACACCGGTCGGGCGGCGGGGCGGGGGTCTCGCCGCCGTGCACCCCGCCGACCTCGGGGCGCACGTCCTCAAGGCCCTGATGGAGCGGACGGGCGTGGACCCGGCCGCTGTCGACGACGTCGTCCTCGGCTGCGTCGACACGGTCGGGCCGCAGGCGGGCGACATCGCCCGGACGAGCTGGCTGGCGGCCGGGCTGCCCGAGGAGGTGCCCGGCGTCACCGTCGACCGGCAGTGCGGGTCCTCCCAGCAGGCCGTCCACTTCGCCGCCCAGGCCGTGCTCTCCGGCACCCAGGACCTCGTCGTCGCGGGCGGCACCCAGAACATGTCGCAGATCCCCATCGGCTACGCCGCCCGCCGGGCCACCGAACCGCTCGGCCTGGACCGGGGCCCGTTCGCCGGCTCGCAGGGCTGGCGGGCGCGCTACGGCGACCGGCCCGTCGACCAGTTCCACGGCGCGGAGGCGATCGCCGAGCAGTGGGGCATCACACGGGAGGCCATGGAGGAGTACGCGCTGCGCTCCCACGCCCGCGCCGTGCGCGCCCTCGACGAGGGCCGCTTCGCCCGCGAGACGGTGGCGTACGCGGACGTGGCGGCGGACGAGGGCCCGCGCCGGGACACGTCCCTGGAGAAGATGGCCGCCCTGAAGCCGGTGCTGCCCGGCGGGCTGCTGACCGCGGCCGTCTCCTCCCAGGTCTCGGACGGCGCAGCCGCACTGCTCGTGGCGAGCGAACGCGCGGTGCGCGAGCACGGACTCACCCCCCGGGCCCGCATCCACCACCTGTCGGTGCGGGGCGAGGACCCGATCCGGATGCTCACGGCACCGATCCCGGCGACGGCACGGGCGCTGAAGAAGGCGGGCCTGACGATGGACGCCGTCGACCTCGTGGAGATCAACGAGGCCTTCGCCCCCGTGGTCCTGGCCTGGCTCCGGGAGACGGGAGCCGACCCCGAGCGGGTCAACGTCAACGGCGGCGCGATCGCGCTGGGGCATCCGCTGGGGGCGACGGGAGCCAGGCTGATGACGACGCTGCTGCACGAACTGGAACGGACCGGCGGCCGCTTCGGCCTGCAGACGATGTGCGAGGGGGGCGGGCAGGCGAACGTGACCGTGCTGGAGCGGGTGTGAGGCCGGCCCGGCCGGTCCCGGCACGGTCATCCCTGACGTGAGAGCGGCCGGGATCGGTGTGAGACTGGGCACGGAAGGGGTGATTCGCCGTGTCGGACGCACCGCGCGCACCCGCCGCTCCCGACGCCATCGACGAGAATCGGCTGGAAGAGCTGATCGTCGAGGCACAGGCGGCCCTGCCGTTCGAACTGCCCGACCTGGCGAACCGGTGCGCCATGGCCCTCGGCCTGAGCTCCGCGCTGATCTACCTCGTCGACCTGCAGCAGAAGCTGCTCATCCCCCTCGACGACACCTCGGAACCGCTGCAGGTGGACCGCTCCCCGGCCGGCTGGGCGTACCGCACGGTCTCCCCGCGGGTGGCCGACGCCGACGACGGCATGATCGTCTGGCTGCCGCTGGTCGACGGTGCGGAGCGGCTGGGCGTGCTGGCGTTGCGGACCGCCTCGCTCGACGCGGTGCGGATGCGCCGCAGCCGGATGCTGGCCCATCTGTTCGCGATGCTGATCACCTCCAAGCGCGCCTACAGCGACTGGCTCGCCGGCCTCGCCCGCACCGCGACCATGCGGTTGCCCACCGAGATGCTGCGGGCCTTCCTGCCGCCCCACACCGTCGGCACCCGCAGATGCGTCTCGACCGCGGTCCTGGAGCCGGCGTACGACGTCGCCGGCGACGCCTACGACCACTCGGTGGTCAAGGACGTGCTGCACACCATGATCCTCGACTCCATGGGGCACGATCTGGCCGCCGGCCTGACCACGTCGGTCGCCATGGCGGCGGCGCGGAACGCCCGCCGCGGCGGCGGTGACCTGGCCGACGTCGTCTGCTCCGTCGACGAGGCGCTCGCCGAGTGGCTGCCCGACCACTTCTGCACCGGCGTGATGTGCCGGCTCGACGCGCTCACCGGGGTGCTGCGCTGGGTCAACTGCGGTCACCCGCCGCCGCTGCTGATCCGCGCCGAGCGCGTGCTCGGCGGGGTGCTGGACAGCCCCCCGCAGCCCCCGATCGGCCTGGCCGGCCAACTCGCCCCGGCGGTCCGGGAGGTCCACGAGACCACACTGGAACCGGGCGACCGCGTCCTGCTCTACACGGACGGCGTCGTGGAGGCGCGCGACGCGGACGGAGCGGAGTTCGGCCTCGACCAGTTCACCGACTTCATCATCCGCTTCTCCGCCGCCGGCCAGCGCCCGGCCGAGGTGCTGCGGCTGCTCATCCACGCCATCCTCGACCACCAGCGCAGCCGGCTGCGGGACGACGCGACCATCCTGCTCTTCGAATGGCGGCCGCAATATCGGTGACGGCAGCGCCCCGAAGGGGCGCGGGGCTGCTACATCATGCGGCTCCGCCGCGTGGGCGCGCTTAGCCACCGACGGCCTGCAGCCGACGCGCTACCCCGGGGGTCCGGGGCGCAGCCCCGAGAACCTCGACTGCGGGCGCGTCGTGGCTGGTCGCGCAGTTCCCCGCGCCCCTTACGGGGCGCCGGGCGCGCCCCCGTTACTTCCCCAGCCCCATCGGGTTCGGATAGCGCAGCGCCGTCGCGCACGCCTCGGCCAACGGCGCCAATACGTCCGCCAGTTCGCCGGCGTCAGCCGGAACGGCCCGCTCCGCCGCCCGGTCCGTCGCCTCCTCGACCGTCGCGCGCAGGCGGTGGCCCTCGTCCGTGGCCCGCCCGTCGGCCCCCAGCAGCCCCCGCTCCCGCAAGCGCGACCCGGCCGCCTCCCACTCCTCGTCCGTCCATCCCCGGTACGGCTGCAGCTCCGACCGCGGCAGGTCGCTCCCCGCGCGCAGCACCAGCACCTCGCACCCGTCCAGCCCGGCGGCGACCAGCGCCGCCACATGCCCGTCCCCGCGGTGCTCCCGCAGCACGGTCGCCGCCTGCCACAGCCGCTCCAGGGGCTCCTCCGGCAGGCCGAGCGCCGCGTTCGCGGCGGCCAGTACCCGGCCGGCGCAGTCGAGCCCGGCCACGCATGCACTCAGCAGCTCCGCCGCCCGCTCCACCTCCTTCTCCTGGCCGGCCAGCAGCCGCCGCAGCGTGGCCCGCGCGCCCATCAGGCGCAGTTCCAGGGCCTGTTCGGGCGAGGTGATCCCCCACACCTCCGGGAGGGCCCGCGCCACCATGGACGGCGCGAAGTTGAAGAAGGCGGCCGTCACCGGCTCCGGGCCGACGGGGCCCAGCGGCGCGGCCCGGCCCGCGAAGTAGCCGCGCCGCCAGCCCCGCAGCCCCGCCTCCCGGAAGGCGTCCAGCGCCTCGGGTGCGAAGTAGGTGACCGCGTGCACGGGTTCGGTCAGCTTCCAGAGCGTACGCGCCGCGTTCATCGATTCCTCCGTCCGCGCCGGCTCATCCCGGCTCGGGCAAGCCTCGCAGAGTCGCCTGCGCCTGCGCCATGATCCGTTCGACCAGGGCGGCGACCGACGGCAGGTCGTCGATCACCCCGGCGACCTGGCCGGCGGCCATCACGCCGAGGTCCGTCCGCCCGTCGACCATGGCCGCCTTGAGCAGCATCGGCGTGTTCGCGGCGAGCAGCACCTGCGCCCAGCCGAGGGCCTTGCCGTGCCTGACGGTCAGGCCGTCGCGCACCAGGTCCGCCCAGCCCAGCCCGGAGAGCCTGCGGAAGGACGCGGCGTGCCGCAGGGCCCGCAGCAGCACGGCGGCCGTGCCCGAGCGCTCCAGTTCCGTGACGAAGGGGGTGCGCAGCATCCGGTGCGGGAGCCCGTCGACCTTGGACGTCACCGTCACGTCCCGTACGGACGCGCCGAGATAGGCGGCCTTGACCGGCGCCGGGACCGTACTGTCGGCCGTCAGCAGGAACCGCGTGCCCATGGCGATGCCCGCCGCGCCGTACGCGAGCGCCGCGACGAGGCCGCGGCCGTCGTGGAAACCGCCGGCCGCGACGACCGGGATGTCCACGGCGTCCACCACCTGCGGCAGCAGCACGCTCGTCGCCACGTCCCCGGTGTGCCCGCCGCCCTCCGCACCCTGCACGATCACCGCGTCGGCCCCCCAGGCCGCCACCTTCTCGGCGTGCCGCCGGGCGCCGACGGACGGGATGACGACGACCCCGGCGTCCTTGAGCCGGGCCATCAGCTCGTGGGAGGGCGCGAGCGCGAACGAGGCGACGCGCACGCCCTCGTCGACGATGATGCCCACCCGCTCCGCCGCATCGCCCGCGTCCGCACGGAGGTTGACCCCGAAGGGTTCCCGCGTACGGGCCTTCACCTCCCGGACGGCGGCCCTGAGCCCGTCCGGCGTCATGGTCGCCGAGCCCAGAATGCCCAGCGCCCCGGCCGCGGCCACCGCCGAGACGAGCCGGGGGCCCGCGACCCATCCCATGCCGGTCTGCACGACCGGGTGCCGCACTCCCACGAGCCGGGTCAGGGCGGTCGGCAGCTCGGGGGCGGTCACGGCCGCACCTCGCGGTCGCGCAGCCCCGCGGGGTCGAGGACCTCGCGGATCAGGCGGAGTTCGGCGTCCGTCGGCAGCCGGGTGACCGGCACGTCACCGGGGACGTCGAGCGGGAAGCCGGTGGCGGCCTGCACGTCCTCCGCGGTGACGCCCGGGTGGAGGGAGCGTACGCGCAGCGTGCGGTCCGGGGTCTCGAAGTCCAGCACCGCCAGGTCGGTGACCACCCGGCGCAGGCAGTGGAAGCGGGACGCGGCCGGTCCGGCGGCGGCCGCCCGGTCGTGGCCGACGCCGCAGACCATGTCGACCCGCTCGACCAGGACCCGGGGCGAGTGCCGCGGGATCCAGTAACTGACCGGATGGTTGAGGGTGTTGACGGGCGCGCCGCGCACCCCGAGCAACTGGCGGTCGGGGCGCCGCCAGTCGCCGATGCAGGAGATGTTCTGGTTCCCGTGCCGGTCCAGCTGGCTCGCGCCCATCATGACGTGCCGCCGCCCGCCCGTGACCAGGGCCAGGTGCCGCCGGTACGGCAGCCACCCCTCGACGACGCGGGCGCCGTCCCCGGCCGCCGGGGCCCGGGCGGTCAGCAGCGCCTCGCCGTCGGTGAGCAGCAGGCCGGGGGAGAAGGTGAGTTGTGCCAGCCGGGCGCCGATCGAGGGCACCGGACCCATCGGGCTCGCCAGGATCTCCCCGTCCCCGCGCCAGGCCTCCGCGCAGGCCACGACGCACACTTCGGCCCTGCTCGCGCCGCCGCTCACGCGCCCTCCCCGGTGAACTCTCCCGTGAACTCCGCCACCGCGGCCCGGTAGGCGTCCTCGTCCCCGGACAGGAACCGCCCGGCGAACTCCCGCCAGGCCGCCGGATCGGCCGCGGCCTTGGCGTAGGCCGCCTGGAACGCCTCGTCGCGCCCGTAGTCCGGTGCGCAGGAGGTGAAGTGCGCACCGCCCGGGGCCTCTATGACCCCGGTGACGCAGTGCCGCTGCACCAGGAGCGTCTGCGGGGCCGTGCCGTCGGCGGTGAACTCGGCGCTCTCGACGATGCGTTCGCAGGATACGTACGCCTCCCGCGCGGCCTCGCAGAACAGATCGTCGAAGTACGGGTCCGGGCCCAGGTACTGGGCGTTGCCGAGGGCGTCCGCCCGGTTGAGGTGCACCAGCGCGGCATCCAGGGCGAGGGCGGGCACGGCGACGAGCTCCTCGCCGTCCGCGTACGGCGATGTGACGGTCCGCAGCCCGGGGTTGACCCGCATCACGTCCGAGCCGAGCCCGGCCCGCACCGGCATGAACGGCAGCCGGTGCGCGGCGGCCGTCAGCCCCCACATCACCATCGCCTCGTCCAGTTCCGTCAGTTCGAGCGTGCCGTTCTGCCGGGCGGCGCGGAAGTGCGGTTCGAGCGGGATGGAGTCCAGCGTGGCGAAGGCCGCGACGAGTCTGCGGATCTTCCCGGCGGCGGCCAGCAGGCCCACGTCCGGTCCGCCGTACGAGACCACCGTGAGACCGGTGAGGTCCGAGCGCAGGAGGGACCGGACGAGGGCCATCGGCTTGCGCCGCGAACCCCAGCCGCCGATGCCGATCGTCATGCCGCTCGCCAGCCGGGATACCGCCTCGTCCGCCGTCATCCGTTTGTCGCCCGTCATCGCCGCTCCTTGTCGTCCTTGTCGGAGAGGAACGCTGCGCGGAGGCGGTCGGCGACCCCGTCGAGGGCGGCCTCGAAGGTGAAGCCCTGCTCGTAGCGGTAGCTGCGGCGGACGTCGACGGGGTCGATGCCGTTGAGCGCCGCCTTGGCCAGCCGCAGCAGCGAACCGTCCTTGGCGGCGATGTCGCGTGCCAACTGCAGTGCCGAGGCCTGCAGTTCGTCCCGCGGTACGACCTGCCACACGGAGCCGTGCCGGTACAGCTCCTGCGCGCTGACAGTGCGTGCGGTGTAGTACAGGGTGCGCATCAGATGCTGCGGGACGAGCCGGGCGAGGTGGGTGGCGGCGCCGAGCGCGCCCCGGTCCAGCTCCGGCAGGCCGAAGACGGCGTCCTCCGAGGCGACGACGGCGTCGGCGTTGCCGACGAGCCCGATGCCGCCGCCCAGACAGTGACCGTGCACCGCGGCGACGACGGGCACCTCGCAGTCGTAGACGGCGGAGAACGCGGCCGCACAGGCCCGGTTGACGCCGATCAGCGCCCGGTGGCCGGGAGTGCGCTGTACCTCCTTGAGGTCCACCCCCGCGTTGAAGCCGCGCCCGGCGGCGGTGAGGACGATGCAGCGGACGCGCAAATCGGTGCCCGTGTGGCGGACGGTGTCGGCCAGGTCGTACCAGCCCTGCACGGGAAGGGCGTTGACCGGCGGGAAGTCCACGGTGACGACGGCGATGCCCGGTTCGGGACGTGCGGTGGAGATGCCCATCGGCTGCCTTTCCACCAAACGTTTGTTAGGTATCGTGGTGACGGTACCAGTGGACCGCCTGCCGCGGGAGGCGCCGAGTGGGCAGAGCGTGCGGCCTGGAGGGCCGCGTCGCCGTCGTCACGGGCGGGACGCGGGGAGTGGGTGCGGGCATCGCCCGCGCGTTCCTGCGCGCGGGAGCGGAGGTGGTCGTCTGCGCGCGCCGGCCTCCGGCGGAACCGGTGGCGGCGGCGGGGCGGGTGGCGTGCTTCCTGCGGGCCGACGTACGCCAACCGGCGGCTGTGGAGGAGATGTTCGAGCGGATCGCCGCGCAGTCGGGCCGCGTGGACGTCCTGGTGAACAATGCCGGAGGCACGCCGTTCAGGCCGCTCGGGGAGGTGAACGCCGCCGCACACGCCCGCATCGTCGAGCTCAACCTCGTGGCACCGCTTGTTGTTTCGCTTGCGGCCCACCGCATCATGCGGGAACAGCCCGCCGGTGGTTCGGTGGTGATGATCGGCAGCGTCAGCGGCACTCGCCCGTCGCCCGGCACCGCCGCCTACGGCGCCGCCAAGGCCGGACTGGAACACCTCGCCCGCACCATGGCGGTGGAGTGGGCCCCGGCGGTGCGCGTCAACACCCTGGTGCTCGGCATGGTGCGCACGGAGTCGGCCCACCTGCACTACGGCGACGAGGACGGCGTCGCCGCCGTCGCCCGCACCGTCCCGGCCGGCCGGCTGGCCGAGCCCGACGAGGTGGGCGAGGCAGCCGTCTTCCTGGCATCCGACCGGGCCGCCTACATCACCGGCGCGAGCCTGCTCGTCCACGGCGGGGGAGAGCGGCCGGCCTTTCTCGACGCCGCGAACGTCAACCAAAGGAAAGGGAGTTGAGCGGATGACCGGAATCTGCACCGGACAGGTTGCCGTGGTCACCGGCGCCGGCCGGGGCCTGGGCCGGGCGCACGCACTGGCACTCGCGGCGGAGGGGGCACGCGTCGTCGTGAACGACCTCGGAACGGGCCTCGCGGGCGAGGGCAGTTCCGAGGGGCCGGCGCAGGAGGTGGTACGAGAGATTCGGGAGCGGGGCGGGGAGGCCGTGGCCCACGCCGGGGACGTGGCGACGGGCGAGGGCGCGATGTCACTCGTCGCCACGGCTCTGGAGACCTTCGGCCGCCTGGACGTCCTGGTCAACAATGCGGGGTTCCTGCGGGACCGCATGCTCGTCAACCTCGACGAGGACGACTGGGACGCGGTCGTCCGCGTGCACCTCAAGGGCCACTTCCTGCCGCTGCGTTGCGCGGCGGCGCACTGGCGCGCCGAGACCAGGGCGGGGCGGGCGGTGCGGGCGAGCATCGTCGACACCACGTCGGGCGCGGGGCTGCTGGGCAGCGTGGGCCAGGCCAACTACGCTGCCGCGAAAGCGGGCATCGTGGCGTTGACCCTGGTGGCCGCGGCCGAGCTGGCCCGCTACGGGGTACGGGCCAACGCCGTTGCGCCCGCGGCGCGGACGCGGATGACGGAGGGGGTGTTCGGGGAGGCGCTGGGGGACCCGGGGGACGTCTCGCCGTTGGTGGTGTGGCTCGGGTCGCCCGCTTCGACGGGAGTCACGGGGCAGGTCTTCGAGGCGGAGGGCGGCCGCATCACGGTGATGGAGGGCTGGCACCGGGGGCCGACGGCGGACCGGGGCGCCCGGTGGACGCCGTCGGAGGCGGGGGACGCTGCGCGTCGGCTGTTGAGGGGGGCGCGGGAGGGGCTGCCGGTGTACGGCTGCGCCCCGTAAGGGGCGCGGGGCTGTTGACATATGCGGCTCCGCCGCGTGGGCGCGACCAGCCACCGATGCACCAACCCGGGGGCAGCACGTCATCTGCGGGAGCGTCGTGGCTGGTCGCGCAGTTCCCCGCGCCCCTTACGGGGCGGGGCAACGCCTTAGGGCCCACCCTCAGGACACGACATCCTTGGCACGAAAGTGCCGAAAGGCAACGGCCACCAGAACCACCCCATAAGTCGCCGACAAGGCAACCCCCTTCACCACCCCACCCCACTCCGCATGCGGCTGCAGCAGGTCCGCCCAGGCGAACTGCCAGTGGGCCGGCAGCAGCTCCCGCCAATGGCCCAGTGCGGTCACCGCGTCCAGGACGTTGCCGACGATCGTCAGGCCCATCGCCCCGCCCACGGCGCCCAGCGGGGCGTCCGTGACCGTCGACAGCCAGAACGCCAGCCCGGCCGTGACCAGTTGGCTCGCGAAGACGAACGCCACGGCGGCGGCCAGCCGCCACGTCGCCGTCCCGGCATCCAGCGCGCCCCCGGTGGGGATCCGCAGCGGGCCCCACCCGTACGCGGCCGTTCCGGCCGCCAGCGCGACCAGCGGCAGGAGCACCATCGCGGCCGCGCTGAACGCCAGTGCCACGGTCAGCTTGCTCACCAGCAGCCGTCCCCGCGGCACCGGTGCGGCCAGCAGGTACCGCAGCGACGACCAACTCGCCTCCGAGGCCACCGTGTCGCCGCAGAACAGTGCCACCGGCACCACGAGCAGGAAGCCCGCCGAGACGAACAGGCACGTCGCGGCGAAGTTCACCCCGGACGCCGTGGCGGTGTCCATCAGCGTGACCCGCCCGTCGCGCCCGGCCGGCTGGCCGCCGATCGCGAAGGCCGCGATCAGGACGAACGGCAGTACCGCCAGGATCCCCCCGATCACCAGCGTGCGACGCCGCCGCAACTGCCGTGCCGCCTCCACCCGGAGGGGAAGGGTGCGCTGCGCCCGGTAGCCGGGCGCCCCAACGGACACGGTGCTCATGACGGGCCTCCGATCAGGGTCAGGAACGCGTCCTCCAGCCGCCGGTGCGGCCCGACGCTCGCCACCGGGATCCCCAGCCGGACGAGTTCCACCAGCAGTTCCGGCGCCCGTGCGCCGTCGAGCCGCACCAGCAGCCCCTCGCCGCCGTCGCGCACGGCCGAGGCGACGCCCGGCAGTGCGGCCACCTTCTCCACGGCCGCATCGGACAGTTCGCCCTCGACGCCGACCAGCAGCGTGTCGCCGGACCCGGTGATCTCCGCGACCGGGCCCGCGGTGACCAGCTGCCCGCGGTCCATCACGACGAGGTGCGTGCAGGACTGCTCGACCTCGGCCAGGAGATGGCTGGAGACGATGACGGTGCGCCCGGCGGCCGCGTACCGGATCATCACCTCGCGCATCTCCCGGATCTGCGGCGGGTCGAGGCCGTTCGTCGGCTCGTCCAGGATGAGCAGGTCCGGCAGCCCCAGCATGGCCTGGGCGATGGCCAGCCGCTGCCGCATGCCCTGCGAGTACGTGCGCACGGCGCGCTCCAGGGCACCGCCGAGGCCGGCGATCTCCAGGGCCTCGTCCACGTGGGCGTCCTCGGCCGGGCGGCCGGTGGCCCGCCAGTACAGGTCGAGGTTGGCCCGGCCGGACAGGTGCGGCAGGAAGCCCGCGCCCTCCACGAACGCGCCGACCCGGGACAGCACGGGCGCGCCCGGCCGGATCGCGTGCCCGAAGACGCGGATCCCGCCGCCGTCGGGGCGGATCAGGCCCATGAGCATGCGCAGCGTGGTGGTCTTGCCCGCACCGTTGGGACCGAGCAGGCCGAGCACCTGCCCCCGCTCGACGCGGAACGACAGGTCGCGTACTGCATACCGGTCGGCGGAGCGGGCGTAGCGCTTACTCAACCCGGTGATCTGCAGGGGCACTTCGGCCAGTGCCGGATCGGGCGCGGGCGCGGCGTCGCGGCGGCGCCCGGCCAGCAGCACGCCCGCCGCGACGGCCACGCCGCCGAGCGGCAGCCCCCACGTCCACCACGGCAGTGCGGCCGAGGCGGTCCGCACCTCGGGTGCGTCCGGCACGCTCAGGCCGCCGCCCGCCAAGGAGACGGTGTAGGTGGCGGGTTGAACGGGCGAGGCGTATGCCAGGTCCGTCGAGGAGAGCACCAGCCGCATCCGGTGCCCCGCCTCGAAGGTGTGGTCCACGGCCGGCAGCCGCAGTTCGACGGTCCTGCCGTCCTTGGCGTCACCGATCCGCACCGGGGCGACGAGCTGCCCGGGCAACTGCTGCTGCCCGTCCGGCCCGACGTCGTAGACCTTGGCGAAGAGGACGGCCTCCCCGGTGTCGGAGGCCACCTTCACCTTCGCGGTCGGCGAGCCGGTCACATGGACGCTCTCGTCCAGCCGCGCGGAGTCGAAACGGGCGTACTGGCCGGGGAAGTCCAGGGACACCCCGAGCCCCAGCCCCGACAGCTGGGAGACCGCACCGAGGCCCGGCACGGCGGAGACCGCGGGCGGGGCCGCCCCGGCCGGGTTGCCGAAGGACTGCTCGCGGCCGGTCAGCGGCACCGTGCGGGGGTCGTTGCGCAGCCCGGGGTAGCGGTTGCTGCTCGCGCCGCGCAGCCGGGCCTTGCCGTCGGTGGTGTCGATGCCGCCGGTCCGGCTGACCCGGAAGGCCGGGCCGGTGCCGGTGCTCTCGTCGCCCTTGAGATAGCGGTCGAACCACGCGCGCGTGCGCTGCTCGATCCGGTCGTTCTCCGTCGAGCCCGCGTCGTGGCCGCCCGCGATCCAGTCGACGGACACGGGCGCGCCGTTGCGGCGCACGGCCGTGGCCGCGGCGTCGGACTGGCCGAGGGGGAAGAGCGAGTCGCTCTGTCCCTGGACGAGGAGCGTGGGCACCTTGATGCGGTCGGCGACGGCGGACGGGCTGCGCCGCTCAAGGAGTTCGCGCGCCGCCGCGTCCGGCCGGCCGGCGACGGCCACGCGCTCGTACATCGCGCACAGCTCCGGCTCGAACCGTCCGCAGCCGGCCTGCACCGGGGCGGTGCTCCCTGTGCGGGTGGAGCCGATGGAGCCGGCCGAACCGGTCGAACCGGTGGTGAAGAAGATGCCTGCCCAGAGCTTCTTGAAGACGTCGTCCGGGAAGAGCGAATCGGCCAGGTTCCAGTAGGTGATCTGCGGGGCGATGGCGTCGACACGCTTGTCGTACCCGGCGGCGAGCAGGGAGACGGCGCCGCCGTACGAAGCGCCCGCGATGCCGACCCTGGGGTCGCCCGGCGCGTCGAGTTCGACCTCCGGCCGCTCGGCGAGCCAGTCGATCAGGCGGCTCACGTCGGCGACCTCGTGCTGCGGGTCGTTGAGGCCGATGCGCCCGCCCGAGTGCCCGAAGCCCCGCGCGGACCAGGTCAGCACCGCGTAGCCGGACCGTGCCAGCCGCTCGGCCTCGCCGCGCATCTCGTCCTTGCTGCCGCCGAAGCCGTGCGCGAGGAGCACGGCGGGCCGGCGGTGGTCCGTGGCGCCGGAGGTGAAGAAGGAGGTGTCGATCCGTGCCCCCGGCATCGACATGAACCGGTCCTCCC
The DNA here is from genome assembly GCF_053594995.1 of Streptomyces sp. NPDC002536. NCBI lineage: Bacteria > Bacillati > Actinomycetota > Actinomycetes > Kitasatosporales > Streptomycetaceae > Streptomyces > Streptomyces sp. NPDC002536. The sequence continues at coordinate 847 of NZ_JBSFWU010000115.1, read as the reverse complement.
GGTGCACCGGGGGATCGCTTCCGGCGGCCTCCGCCACCGTCCAGGTGCCGATGCCGGCGAGCACGGCGACAGCGCTCACGGCGGCGAGCAGCCGCCGGCGCCCGGGGATGCGCAGCTTCATTCCCGCATGCTAAGCGGTGGCATCCTCCGCCATGTCGGCGAGCCTGGTGACGGTGTTCCAGTTGCGCCCGGTGACGGTCGTGCCCAGGCGGCGCTCGGTGAGCTGCTTGGCCAGCTTCGAGTCCCGGATGCCGGCCGCGCAGTGCAGGTACACCGCGCGCTCGCCCAGGGCGAACTCCTCGGGTGCGTACGCCGCCGGGTCGAGGTACGCGACGGTGGCCGGGTCGGCCGGACCGGACAGGAAGAGCACCAGGAACCGTGCCGGATCGACCTCCTGCCCGGTGAACGGGTCGGCGTCGACGATGCGCCGGACCTCACCCGCTTCGCGCACCAGGCAGGCCACCGACAGCCCGAGCTCCCGCTCGATGGCCTGCTCCAGCCCGGCGGCCAGCGCCCCCTCCCCGGCGTCCGGGTGGGTGAACACGGCATTGCCGCTGTTGAGGTGGGTGCGCACGGAGCCGCAGCCCATGCCGGTGAGCAGATCCCGCAGGGTCTGCATGGGGACGCGCTTCTTGCCGCCCACGTTGATGCCGCGCAGCAGCGCCACGAACGTTGTCACCCGGTCACCGTAATATGCCGTGCCTCACTGCCGTGAGGGGGGGGGCGGCGCCCCGTCAGGGGCGCGGGGAACTGCGCGACAAGCCACGATGCGCCCGCAGTCGAGGTTCTCGGGGCTTCGCCCCGGACCCCTGGGGTGGTGCGTCGGCTGCGGGCCGTCGGTGGCTGG